>NZ_JBFFOE010000045.1:0-22639 GCF_041562875.1 Lutibacter sp.
TAAGTTTAAATCTATAGTTAAATCATCAGAATTTTCATAAATTTATTTTTCACCTCTAAAAATAGCACTTATGTTTTTATATAAATTGTATTGAACGTCAGCTATTTTATGGCTCATTATTATTTGCAATATTATTTCAAATAATATTGCAAATAATAATAAATAAAAAGAACAATAGTTGAAACTTTACTTTTCATTTACTTTTAAGCGTGCGGTTGCTAAGGTAGATGCTGAAGAATAATCATCTTCTAAAAATTTTAAATACCCTACAATGGCTATCATCCCAGCATTATCTGTTGTATATTCAAATTTAGGAATATAAGTAGTCCAACCTAATGTTGTTTCAAAAGATTTTAAAACTTTCCGTATTTCTGAATTTGCGCTAACTCCACCTGCAATTGCAATATGATTTATGCCAGTTTGTTTTACTGCCATCTTCATTTTATCAAATAAAATTTCTACAATCGTAAATTGAATAGATGCACAAATATCAATCAAATTTTCTTCAATAAAGTTTGGGTTTTCTTTTATTTTTTTTTGAATAAAATACAGAATAGCAGTTTTTAAACCACTGAAGCTAAAGTTTAAACCATCAACTTTTGGTTTTGTAAATTTAAAAGCCTTAGGATTCCCTAATTTGGCATATTTATCAACTAAAGGACCTCCAGGATATGGTAATCCAAGAATTTTAGCAGATTTATCGTAAGCTTCACCTACAGCATCATCTAATGTTTCACCAATTACTTCCATTGTAAAATAATTGGTAATTTTTACAATTTGTGTATGTCCTCCACTTATGGTTAAGCATAAAAAAGGGAATGGCGGTTTTTGTTGATTTTCTTCTTCAATAAAATGAGCTAAAACGTGACCCTGCATATGATTAACTGGAATTAATGGAATATCTAATGCTAAAGAAAGTGACTTTGCAAAAGAGGTTCCAACCAATAAAGAACCCATTAATCCAGGTCCGCGTGTAAAAGCTATGGCATTTAAGTCTTTTTTGTCGATATTTGCCTGTTGAATTGCTTGTTCAATAACAGGAACTATATTTTGTTGATGCGCACGCGATGCTAATTCTGGAACAACACCGCCATATTTGGCATGAATTTCTTGATTGGCAACAACATTTGACAGTATTTTGCCGTTGCAAATAACGGCAGCACTTGTATCATCACAAGACGATTCAATGCCGAGAATATAAATTGATTTATTTTTAATCATTTAATAAAATAGAATAACAATTAAAGGCACGAAAATTGCCATAAAAATGCAAATTTAACTCATATCAAACGAATTAAAAAAATAGTTGTTAGAATTTTAGTGATACTATTGCTTTTATCAGCAGTGGTAAGCATTATTTTGTCTTTACCAATAGTACAAACTAAGTTGGGTAAAGCGGCAACTAATTATTTAAATACGGAGTTTGACGTTAATATTAATGTTAAAAGAGTTGATTTATCTTTTTTAGGAAACATTCAGCTAAAGGATGTTTTAATTATAAACCACCACGCCGATACTTTAATTTACGCTCAAAATTTAACCACTTCAATTTTTAGTTATCGTAATATGATGAACAGTAAATTAGAATTTGGGCAGATAGCATTGACTAATTTTATTGTAAACATAAATACCTATCAAGGTGAAACAGATGATGCTTTAACAATTTTTATCGATAAGTTTGATGATGGAACTATTACTGATAAACCTTCAGGATTTTTATTAACAGCAACCGGTTTGAAATTAAAAGATGGGTATGTTGAAGTACTAGATTTTAATTTTCCTAAAAATAAGCCTTTATTTTTTAAAAATATAAATGGTGGTGCTAAAGACTTTATAATTGAAGGACCAAATGTTTCAACAAAAATAAAAGGGCTAAGTTTTATTGAAAATCATTCAATTGAAGTAAAAAGTTTAACAAGTGATTTTACCTATACAAAATCATTTATGAATTTTTTAAACACTCAATTAGAGACTGAGGATTCCTCAATTTTAACAGATATAAGATTTACTTATGTAAGAGAAGATTTTTCGGATTTTAATAATTTAGTAGATATAGAAGCTGATGTAAAAGAAGCTGATGTATCTCTTATAGATTTAAATAAGTTTTACAGTGAATTGGGTACAGATGATAAAATACATTTTACAACCAAAATTACTGGAAAATTAAACAATTTTGTAACTCATAATCTTAAATTAACAAGCGATGAGAATGCAATTATTGATGGAACTTTAAATTTTAAAAACTCTATAAATCAAGAGAATGGATTTTCATTAGAGGGTAATTTAACAAATTTAACATCCGATTATAACCATTTAAAAAAATTGCTTCCAAATAGTTTAGGAAAAACATTACCATCATCTTTTGAAAAATTTGGAAGATTTACAATAAACGGGAATGTTTATATAACTGAAAATTTAATAAATGCTCAATTAACTTTAAACACAGCTATAGGAAAGACCATTTCAGATTTAGAATTAACAAATATTGATAACATTGACGCAGCATCTTATATAGGACATATAAAAATTATTGATTTTGATTTAGGTAAATTCACAAACAATCCTTTAGTTGGGAAATTTTCTATTGAAGGCGATGTTGATGGAGAAGGATTTACATTAGAAAAAATGAATACTTCAGTAAAAGGACTTATTTCTAAATATGAATATAATAAATATAATTATACGGGTATAAAAATTAACGGTGTTGTAAAAAGCAAACACTTTAATGGTGAAATGGAAGTGAACGATGATAATTTAAAATTGAATTTTAATGGTTTGGCAGATTTTTCAAGGGACATTTATACATTTAATTTTAAAACAGTTATAGATTATTGTGATTTAAATGCAATTAATGTTTTTAAAAGAGATAGCATTTCAAATGTAAAGGGTGAAATTGAAATTAAAGTAAAAGGAAATTCATTTGATGATTTAGTTGGTACTATTGATTTTAAAAACTCTTTATATATAAATCAAAAAGGAAATTATTTTTTTAAAGATTTTAACGTTACATCCTCATTCGCAGATAGTGTTAGAACTATAACAGTAAATTCTTCGGAAATAATTGATGGAAATGTAAAAGGGATTTTTAAATTTAATGAGTTAGGTAAATTAGCACAAAACTCAATTGGTAGTATTTACTCAAATTATAAACCTCATAAAGTCTCATCTGGTCAATATTTAGATTTTAGATTTAAAATTCATAATAAAATTGTTGAGATTTTTTATCCAGATGTTACGTTATCAGCAAATTCATCAATTAGAGGTGCTATAAATTCTGATGATAATTTGTTTAAGTTAACTATTAAATCACCAAAAGTTGAAGCGTATAAAAACATAATAGATGATTTAAATTTGCAAATAGACAATCAAAACCCTTTATTTAACACTCAACTTTCTATAAATAAAATAAGTACCAGTAATTATAATATTTCAGATATACAGTTGGTTAATATTACTTTAAATGATACTTTATATTTTAGAACAGAATTTAAAGGGGGAATAGAAAAAACGGAAGATTATAAATTATCTTTTTACCATACATTTAATAAGGAAAACAAATCGGTTTTTGGAGTTCAAAAATCAAATGTTATATTTAAAAATAATGAGTGGATAATTAATCCAGCCAATAATTTTGAAAATAAAGTGGTTTTAGATAGTAAAACAAAAACATATACAATTAGCCCGTTTTTGATGACTTCAGGCAAAGAAAAATTAGAATTTTATGGCGTTATTAATGATACTATTTCAAAAGATATTCATTTTAATTTTAATGAAGTAAAGCTCTCAAGTATTACTCCTGAAATTGATAGTTTAAAATTAAAAGGTATTATAAATGGTACTTTTAACTATAATCAAATAGAAAAGAAATTAAAGCCAACCGCAAATCTTTTAATTTCAAATTTTAATATTAACAATTCATATCAAGGTAATTTAAAAATAGCAGTAGAGGGCAAAAACTCATTACAAAATTATGCACTTAATATTTCATTAGAAAGAGATAATAACACAAATTTTTATGCTGTTGGAGAAATAGATTTTACACCTAAAAAGCCAATAATAGATGTAAATATAGATTTTGAAGAGTTTAAATTAGATGCATTTAGCCCATTGGGTGAAGATGTATTTACAAATATTAGAGGTTTTGTGTATGGGAATGCACATTTAACAGGATTGCTAAGTAACCCAACAATGGAAGGGGATTTATATTTAGATCAAGCTGGGATGTATTTTCCATATATAAATGTAGACTACGATTTTACAGGAACAAGTATAATAAGTTTAAAAGATCAAACATTTATATTTGAAGATGTAGCAATTAAAGATACAGCATATGGTACAAAAGGTAAATTAACAGGAACTTTAAGCCATTCTTATTTTGACAACTGGCGACTTGGTTTAAATTTAAACACACCTAATTTATTAGTCTTAAATACTGTTGAAGAAGAAAATTCAGTTTATTTTGGCTCGGTGTTTATTGAAGGTAATGCAACCATTAGAGGTTTAACAGATAGGTTGGTAATTGATGTTGTTGGGAAAACAAAAAAAGGAACTCATTTTGTAATTCCAATAAGCGATGTAAAAACTGTTGAAACTTCAGAATTAATTCGTTTCATAAATAAAGATGAATTAGAAAAAAATGAAGAAAAGAGAAAAGCTTTTATTTCTGAAAAGTTAAAAGGATTGTCATTAAATTTTAATTTAGAAGTTACAAAAGAGGCTGTTGTTGAAATGGTTTTAGATAAGGCTACAGGAAGTTATTTACAAGGAAGCGGAACAGGAAACTTACAATTAGAATTAGATACCAAAGATAAATTTGATATGTATGGTGATTTTGTTGTAGACAACGGTATTTACAATTTCAAATATGGTGGTTTTATTAATAAACCTTTTACGGTAAAAAAAGGAGGAAGTATTTCTTGGAGCGGAGATCCATTTACAGCCCAAATTAATATTGAAGCGGTGCATAGGGTTTCAGCAAACCCACAATCATTATTAGAAAATATTACGGCAAACAGAAAAATTCCAATCGATTTAATTACCCGTTTTTCAGGTGAATTATTTAATTCTAACCGTGAATTTGATATTGAAATTCCAAATTCTAGCTCAACAGTTGCTTCAGAGTTGGCCTTTAAATTAAACAGTAATGATGCAAATAATAAAACAATACAATTCTTATTTTTGCTGGCTTCAGGTAGTTTTTATAATGAAACAGATTTAAGTGTAAACAGTAATGCAGCATTGTACGGAACAGGTTTTGACATGCTTTCAAATGCGTTTGATAATATTTTCAATCAAGGAAGTAACCGTTTTAAATTAAAACCTGTTTATACTGTAGGTGAAAGACATAAAGTAGATAATTTAAATATAGACGATCAGTTGGCTATTGCACTTGATTTTCAGTTGAATGATCGAATTATAATTAATGGTAAAGTTGGTGTTCCAATTGGATCTAAGCAACAATCAAACGTTATTGGAGAGGTAAATATAGAATTTTTAATGAATGAAGAAGGAACGTTAAGATCATCAGTTTTTAATCGTCAAAATGAAATTCAATATACAGAAGAAGAAGAAGGGTATACGCAAGGAATTGGTTTAAGCTACCAAATAGATTTTGATAATGGTAAAGAATTACTTGAGAAAATAGGATTGAAAAAGAAACAATTGGAAGACTCAACCAATGTAGTTAACCCAATTGATTCACTTAAAATAAATAATAAATTAATAGAATTTAAAAATAAAAAAACAACTAAAAATGAATAACCCAACTTTAGTAGTATTAGCAGCTGGTGTAGGTAGCCGTTACGGAGGATTAAAACAATTAGATACATTCAGCCCACAAGGAGATACGATTTTAGATTTTTCAATTTATGATGCCATACAAGCAGGCTTTGGAAAAGTAGTATTTATTATAAGAAAAAGTATTGAAGATGATTTTAAAGCTTTTTTTAATAAAAAATTAGAGGGTAAAATTGAGGTTGAGTATGTTTTTCAAGAAATTGAGAATATTCCTGAAAAATTTAAAGATAATAACAGACAAAAACCTTGGGGAACTGGTCATGCATTGTTAATGGTAAAAGATGCTGTAAATGAAAATTTCGCAGTTATAAATGCTGATGATTTTTATGGAAAAGAAGCTTTTGAAGTGATGGCTGAATCATTAAAAACGATTGATAAAAATTCAAATAAATTTAATATGATGGGATATGTGTTAAAAAATACAGTCTCAGATTATGGTTTTGTTTCAAGAGGTGAATGTCAGGTAAATGAAAGTGGAAACTTAACAGGAATTACAGAACGTACTCATATTGAAAAAGTTGATGGAGGATTAAAGTTTAAAGATGAAAATGGAGATTTAATTCCAATTTCTGAAGAAACAATTGTTTCTATGAATTTCTTCGGATTTACACCAAAATATTTTGAACTTTCAACATATTTATTTCAAAATTTCCTAGAAGAAAATTATAAAGACCCAAAAGCAGAATTTTTTATTCCATTAGCTGTAAATCATTTAATTGTAAACAATATTGCAACTATGGAAGTTTTAAAATCAAATGCGCGTTGGTTTGGTGTTACTTATAAACAAGACAAAGAATATGTAACTTCTGAAATTCAAAAACTAAAGGAAGCAAAAGTGTATCCAGAAAATTTATGGTAATTTATTAAATATTCTAAAATTAAAATCTAATTTTGCGGTTCAATTTATGGGAAAAATAATAAAAAAAATTGGAGTAATGACTTCAGGTGGTGATGCACCAGGAATGAATGCAGCTATTAGAGCTGTTGTGCGAACATGCGCCTATTACAATGTAGAATGTGTTGGCATTTATAGAGGTTATCAAGGTTTAATAGAAGGAGATTTTATAACACTTTCATCTAGACATGTGAGTAATATCATAAACAGAGGTGGAACTATTTTAAAATCAGCAAGGTCAAAAGAATTTAGAACTTCAGAGGGAAGAGCCAAAGCATATCAACAACTAAAAAATGCGGAAATTGATGCAATGGTTTTAATAGGAGGTGATGGTACGTTTACTGGAGGAATGGTTTTTAATAGTGAATATGATTTTCCTTGTATTGGACTTCCAGGAACTATAGATAATGATATTTTTGGCACCAATTTTACAATTGGTTATGATACAGCATTAAATACCGTTGTTGAGGTAATTGATAAAATTAGAGACACAGCAAGTTCTCATAACAGATTGTTTTTTGTTGAAGTAATGGGAAGAGATGCAGGTTTCATTGCCTTAAATGCAGGTGTTGGTGCTGGAGCAGAAGAAATTTTAATACCAGAAGAAGATCTAGGTCTTGAGCGTTTATTAGAATCTTTAAAAAGAAGTAAGCGATCTGGGAAATCATCTAGTATTGTGGTGGTTACTGAAGGTGAAAAAATTGGAAAAAGCGTATTTGAATTAGCTAATTATGTTGAAGAGAACTTACCACAATATGAAGTTAGAGTGTCTGTTTTAGGCCATATGCAACGTGGAGGATCTCCAAGTTGTTTTGATCGTGTATTGGCTACCAGATTAGGTGTAAAAGCTGTTGAATTATTATTGGATGGAAAAACAAATGTAATGGTAGGTTTAATAAATAATAATATTGAAATTACTGAATTAGAAAATGCTGTAAAAGGGCATCACGAAATTAATAAGGAGTTATTACGCGTGAGTGATATTATGTCTATTTAGCAAATTTTATTAAAGCTTTTCTAATTAAAAATTCATGATTAAAATAGGTATAAACGGTTTTGGACGAATTGGACGCATTGCTTTTAGATCGGCAATTAATAGGGAGAACATTGAGATTGTTGGTATAAATGATATACTTGACATAGAGCATTTAGCTTATTTATTAAAATATGATTCTGTCCATGGGAAATTTAAAGGTACTGTTGAAGTAAAAAAAGGATCACTTATTGTTAATGGAAAATCGATTCGCATTACTTCAGAAAAAAAACCAGAAAATATAAAATGGGATGCTATAAATGTTGATTATGTAATTGAATCAACAGGGTTTTTTACTAACAAAGACCAAGCAGCATTACATTTAAAAGGTGGCGCTAAAAAAGTGGTTATTTCAGCTCCTTCAAAAGATGCTCCAATGTTTGTAATGGGAGTTAATAACAAGTTGCTTTCAAAAGACGAATTAATATTTTCAAATGCTTCTTGTACTACCAATTGTATAGCCCCAATAGTAAAAGTTTTAAATGAAAACTTTGGAATTATTGAAGGGTTTGTTACCACAGTACATTCAGCAACATCAAGTCAGAAAACTGTTGATGGGCCAGAAAAGCAATGGCGTAGAGGTAGAGCTGCTTTAAATAATATGATTCCAACTACTACAAGTGCAGGCGAAGCTATTACCAAAATTATGCCTGAATTAAAAGGTAAAATATTAGCAATGGCAGTTAGGGTTCCAATTGTTGATGTTTCATTAGTTGATTTATCAGTTCGTTTAGAAAAGTCAACATCTTATGCTAAAATTAAAGAAGTTATGAAAAAAGCTTCTGAAAATGAATTAAAAGGAATATTAGGATATACTGAAGATGAAGTAGTTTCACAAGATTTTGTATCAGAAACACGAACTTCTGTTTTTGATGCAGGAGCAGGTTTAGAACTGAATGAAAATTTTTATAAAATTATTTCTTGGTATGATAATGAGTATGGATATGCTACAAAATTAATTGATTTGATAATATATTCAGAATCACTAAAATAAAAATAAAATATGGAGATTGCAATTATTGCACACGATGGTAAAAAAGCAGAAATGATTCAGTTTTTAATGGATTTTAAAGCCTTAATTATTTCTAAAAATATAAATCTGGTTGCAACTGGTACAACTGGTAAAAATGCTGAAAAGGCTGGGTTTAAAGTGACTAAATTTTTATCAGGACCTTATGGTGGTGATGCTCAAATTGCAGCACGTGTTGCTGAAGGTAAAACCGATATGGTTTTCTTTTTTAGAGATCCATTAGGAATGCATCCGCACGAGCCAGATATTGCTATGTTAATGCGTTTATGTGATGTGCATGATGTGCCTTTAGCAACAAATCCTGCTACAGCAGAACTTTTGGTGAGAGCTATTTAAGGTTTTTATTTTATTGCAATCATTGAAATTTCAACATTTACAAATAAAGGTAAATTTCCAACTTCTACAGTTTCACGAGCCGGGGCAGTTTCTGGATTAAAATAACTACCATAAACCGTATTTATTTTTGCAAAGTCATTCATATTTTTAACAAATATGGTTGATTTTACAACATTTTCAAAAGTCATTCCAGCTTCAGTTAATACGGCTTTCATGTTTTCTAATACCTGAGTTGTTTCAGTTTCTATTGATCCAGTAACTAACTTACCTGTTGCAGGATCTAATGCAATTTGGCCTGAAGTATATAATGTGTTTCCTGATAAAACAGCTTGGTTATAAGGCCCAACTGGGGCAGGAGCATTGTTTGTTTTAATTATTTTTTTCATACTATAAATATTTTTAGAATAATCTTCTGTCTGGAACTTTTCTCTTATCATACTTTAAATCACTTAGCATGGATGATTTTACCCCAAGAAAAAAGTAATACGTTTGTCTAGTACCGAAAGGCACCCAATTAAAATTCAATTTCCAACTATCTAAATCCCGTGAAAAGCGTAATTGAGTATAGCTAAATCCTTGATTTTTAATATCATAACCTGAGGATGCCCCAACTTTCCATTTTGGAGTTAATTCAATATCTCCAGAAAGCATTAAAGAATTAGAAGAAATTTCATTTTGCCGGTTTGAATTGGTATAATTTAATGAATAAGCTAATTTTAGAGTCCAAGGAAATGTGGCGTTGTATAGTTTTGTTGTCTTTGTGGATTTTTTATCAGATTTATTTTCAGAATCTAAATCATTACTATTATTTAAATTTTCACCAAAAATTCCATCCGAATTATTTGCGTCAGCATTTTGTTGTTTGGAATCCTTCTTTCCATCCGATTTGCTGCTTGCCAAATCATAATTCATTGTTAATCCAGCATTGGTTAATCTGAATAAACTACCACCATTGTTAATATTAAAGGTGTTAATCCTTCTTCCAGTTTGACTAAGCGCATATGGATCTAGCGTAGCATTTAAATTTAATTTTAATTTCTTATTAAATAGGTCGGTTCCTGCAGTCATTCTAACCGGACTCCATTTTAAAGAGTCAGCAGCCATATTGTAGCTTGTTGAGAAATTAAGATTATTAATTAGTGTAACTTTTTCAGGTTCAACTTTTGTTGAATCTTTAGACATTACTTTTGCTTCAAAGGTATTATTTAAAGTAAAACTTAAACTATTTGAAAGTCCTTTACTTGGCCCTCCATAAATTCCATTGCTAAAAGGAGAATACTCAAGTATATCATTTTCATCTTCACTTTGTTGTACTTCTTCATAATATGAACTAAAATCTGGGCGATAGCCATAAGAAATACTGGGCCTCATTACATGTCTTATTGCTTGTAATCTTCCTTTTTTAAAGTTAAGCATACCATAAATAGTTGTAGATAAAGATAAACCTGCCGAATATTCTCTAAAAGCACTAAATTTATTTATAGTATCAGAAACAACTATATTTTCTGTGGCATTGTATGTTTTATTAATTTTATCAAAATACCATACTTCTTTATAATTTGCATTTGGAGAAAGTGTAAAATATTTTAGCATTTTCATATTTGTGCTAAAAGTAGCATTGTGCTGTAAGCCAGATTTTGCAGTTTCAAACATTTCTTTTTTGAAGAAAAATTCATCTGTAGTATTAAATTTATTATCTCCTTTTAAAGAGTATGTAACTCCTGTTTTTTGTAATGCATTTGTTTTTGCGCCAGACTTTGAAGTAAATGGATATATTCTATCCATATTTATTTGCAAAGAAGGTAAAGACATTGTAATAATTTTAGTATTGGTATTTTGTGAATGTGTTGCTGAAAGTGATAAATTAAATGGCGTTCCCACAAATTTTTTGTAAAAAGAAACCGAAGAACTTAACGTGTTATTTAAAAATGAATTGGTATTAAATTCATTTAAGGATTCTCTATAATAGGTACTACTACCTAAATTTACAGAAGCTGAAAATCTTGAATTTGGACTTGCTTTAGCATCTTGACTATGACTCCATCTTATATTGTAACTAGTTGTTTTAGAAAAATCATCAAAACCTCGAATGCTATTTTTTAAATTTTCGTATCTAAAACTAAAATTTCCATTAAATTTGTATCTGATAGAGTAACTAGATTCTGTTCTTAAACCCCAACTTCCATTGGTGTAAACATCACCTAAAACGGCTAAATCAACATAATCATTTATAGCAAAATAGTAACCTCCATTTTGTAAGAAATAACCTTGTTGGGCAGTATCACCCCAAGTTGGCATAATAAATCCCGAAACATTTCCTTTTGTTAAAGGTATATAAGCAAATGGTAAAAATAATGGTGTAGGAACATCTTGTATCACTAAATTACTTAATCCTATCACTAATTTTTTATTTGGAACAATTTTGGCTTTCTTAGTAGATATATAATAATCTGGATTTTTCTTGTCGGAAGTTGTAAACCTAATATTGCTAACATAAATTGTTGAGTCGTTTTCTTTTTTTGTGACTTCACCCAATATAATAACACCACTTTGTTCAGTCTTTAATCCCCAAATTTTGGCTTTTTCTGTTTTAAAATTAAATAAAATTGAATCCTGTGCAGTTTCCTCATTACCTTGTTTAAATACAGGAAGTTGAGAGTAAACACCTAAACTATCTTTAATTCCTTTAGCCCAAACTAAATTGATATTGTTATCAATTTCAATATAACCAGCATTTAAATCAATATCTTTATAATGTATGTGAGCTTTATCAAATAATATAATTTTATTGTTTTTTACATCTTGTCTAATCAAGCTATCTGCTGAATGGTCAATAATACTTTCAAGAAGTTCTTTAGGTTTAATTATAGTGTCTACATCTTTTATATTTGAAGAATCTTTTATCTTTATATTTAATGAATCTTTTAAGTTTGGTTTTATAGTATCTCTAAATTTAGTGGATTCAGTTTTTAAAGAGAGTTGTTTAATTTCTTGGGAATATAAAGTTGAGTTGATAAAGCTAATAGCTAATATCAATATGAAAGAAAAATATATATTTTTATGAAATGTTCTAATAATGAAATTTTTTAAAAAAAACCTTTTAAATTGTGCTGATAGCATAACTTTTTTTACATTAGCTTTTAATTAATCAAGCACGTATTTTATTGTTGTAAATGTATGGCTTAATATTTGAACCACACAAATAACAAATGCCAAAAATAATTAAAATAATTGATGAACTCACTACTCTTTTTCAAATTTAAAGTTACAACGAAATTAAGTTTCATTTTCGTATTTCTAATTACATTTCTTTCTAATAGTGATGCTGTTTTTGCCCAAAACAAAGATTTTATTGTGGTATTAGACGCAGGTCATGGAGGTAAAGATCCAGGTAAAGTTGGTTATAAAAATAGTAAAGAAAAAGAAATTGCACTTGAAATTGTTTTGCAAGTAGGTATGTTATTAGAAAAGCAGCCTAATGTTAAAGTTGTTTATACCCGAAAAACTGATGTTTTTGTAGATTTATGGGAGCGGGGAAGAATTGCCAATAAAGCAGATGCAGATTTGTTTGTTTCCATACATTGTAATGCACACAATTCTGATGCGTCTGGCTCTGAAACATGGGTATTAGGAACGCACGCTAATAGTAAAAATTTTGAAGTTGCAAAAGCTGAGAATTCGGTAATTTTACTAGAAGATAATTATAAAACTAATTATAAAGGTTTTGATCCTAATTCACCAGAGTCTGTTATTGGTTTAACATTAATGCAAGAAGAGTATTTAGATCAAAGTATTCAGTTAGCAAGTATCATTCAAAATGGCTTTACAAACGACCTGAAACGCAAAGATAGAGGTGTGAAACAAGCTGGATTTGTGGTTTTACACCAAACATATATGCCTAGTGTATTAATTGAAACAGGTTTCCTTACAAATAAAGTTGAAGGTCCTTTTTTAAATTCTAAAGTTGGTCAGCAAAAATTTTCGAATTCAATTTATAGCGATATTTTAAAATATATTAAACAACTTACTTTAAATACAGTTGTAAGTAATAAAGTTAAAGAAAGTAAGCCAAAAGAATCTAGTATAACATTAACGGAGAAAAAAAAGGTTATTGAAAGTGAACCAAAAATAAGCACCTTCGAAAAAGATATAAATAGTGATGAGAATGTTCAATTTAAAGTTCAAATTGCTGCAGGTTCTAGAAAATTAGAAACCCACTCTTATAATTTTAATGGGCTAGAAAATGTTGAACGAGCTAAAGATAAAAATATATATAGATATTATATTGGTGAAACATCTAGCTATACAAAGATAAAAGAATTCCAAAAATCAGCAAAATCAAAAGGATATAGTACCGCTTTTATTGTTGCGTTTAAAAATGGGAATAAAATATCTATAGATGATGTTTTAAAAAAATCATAGCATTTTTGCTTAAATAATTAGTAATATTGCTCTCAAAAATAGTATTATTTTGAAAATTACAAGAGAAGTAAAAACGGGGATTGTTGCTGTATCAGTTATTGCCTTATTTATATGGGGTTTTAATTTTTTGAAAGGGTTTAATTTATTTGATGCTCCTTCAAAAACCTATCTATCAGAGTATAATAATGTTCAGGGGTTGAATACATCAAGTGTTGTTACAATTAATGGTGTTGATGTAGGAAAAGTAATCAGTATTAATTTTAATAACGCTCCAGAAAAAAGAGGTCAGTTAATTGTTGAGTTTAGTGTTGAAACAGATTTTGAATTCTCAAAAAATAGTATCGCAAAAATATACAGTACAAGTTTAATGGGTGGAAAGTCTTTAGCCATTGTGCCTTCTTATGAAGGAGAAATGGCAAAACCAGGAGATTTTTTACAAGGAGAGATAGAATCAGATATATTTTCTTCAGTAACTGAAAAATTAAATCCCTTACAAGCAAAAGTTGAAAACGTAATTGTGAGTGCAGATTCATTAATGACTGGTTTAACGGATGTTTTAAATACTAAAAGTAGAAATAATTTAAAGTCTAGCATTCAACAATTAAATGAAACAATGTTAAATTTTAAAAATATTTCTGAATCAGTAGATAAATTGGTTAAAGACAATGAAATTAAATTAGGGAATACTTTGGAAAACGCTGAATTAATGACCAGTAACCTAGCTAAACTTTCAGATACATTGGTAAAAGCTAATTTAGGATTAACCATTAAAAATTTGGAAGCTACTGTTAATAATTTAAATAAAATTTTGGCGGGTGTTGAAGCCGGTGAGGGTACTTTGGGGAAATTATTGAACGATGAAGAAATGTATCATAATTTAACAAATTCTTCAAAAGAATTAGAAGAATTATTACGTGAAATGAAGTTAAACCCTAAACGTTTTGTCCATTTTTCAGTTTTTGGAAAAAAAGATAAAGGGTATAAACCAGAAGAAGAATTAAAGGAGTAGCCTTAGTTTAAGTAAAAATAATTAGAGTCATCATTAAATAATTTGTATGGATTATATTGACAATGTAGCATTTGCAATTCTATTAGTTATAGGAATTGGTTTTTTTGTAAAAAATATTAAAAAACTATCCAGAAATATAAAGCTAGGAAAAGATATTGATAGAACTGATAATTCTAAGGCACGTTGGAGAAATATGGCGATGATAGCTTTAGGGCAATCAAAAATGGTAAAAAGACCGATAGCAGGAGTTTTACATATTATAGTGTATGTTGGTTTTATTATTGTAAACATTGAAGTTATTGAAATTATAATAGATGGTCTTTTTGGTACTCATAGAGTTTTATCTTTTCTAGGAGGTTTTTATAACTTTTTAATTGGTTCTTTTGAAGTAATTGCATTTATGGTTCTTATATCTGTAATCATTTTTTGGATTCGAAGAATGATTCTAAGAATTCCTCGTTTTTGGAATAAAGAAATGAAAGGATTTCCAAAAAATGATGCTCTTAACATTCTGTATTTTGAAATGGTTTTAATGTCATTATTTTTAATAATGAATGCAACAGATGTTCATTTTCAAGATATGAATTCTGGAAATCTTATAAGCCAATTTTTAGTTCCAATCTTCGATTTTAGTAATGAAACTTTACATATTATTGAACGAACTGTTTGGTGGATTCATATTACTGGTATTTTGATATTTTTAAATTATTTATACTTTTCTAAACATCTTCATATATTATTGGCTTTCCCAAACACATTCTATGCTAATTTAAATGTTAAAGGAAAATTAAACAATTTAGAAGCGGTAACAAATGAAGTGAAATTAATGATGGATCCTAACATAGATCCGTTTGCGGCTGCACCAGAAGGTGCTGAGAGCCAAGTTTCTGAGAAATTTGGAGCAAGTGATGTTACAGATTTAAACTGGGTGCAATTAATGAATGCATACACATGTACAGAGTGCGGACGATGTACTTCATCTTGTCCAGCAAACCAAACAGGAAAAGAATTATCACCACGGGCAATTATGATGAAAACTCGTGATAGATTGGAAGAAGTTGGAGCAAATATTGATAAAAATGGCAAGTTTGTAGATGATGGGAAACAATTATTAAATGATTATATATCACCTGAAGAATTGTGGGCATGTACAAGTTGCAATGCTTGTGTTGAAGAATGTCCTGTAAACATTGATCCATTATCCATTATTATTGATATGCGAAGATATTTAGTGATGGAGCAATCAGCTGCACCACAAGAGTTAAATATGATGATGACAAACATTGAAAACAATGGAGCTCCTTGGCAATACAATCAAATGGACAGATTAAATTGGAAAAACGAATAATACTATAATTACTACAAATTAAAAAGATCAAAAAATGAATAAAGAAGATGTAGAAAAACTATTGCATGAAAAGGTTGAAGCAGGATTGCACATTAGCCCTATTTTACCTGAGGGAATAAAGAATTATTTAATTGATATAGACGGAACTGTTTGTGACGATATCCCAAATGAAGAACCTGAACGCATGTTAACAGCGAAAGTATATCCTGATGCTCTTATCACTTTAAATAAATGGTTTGATGAAGGACATCTTATTTGTTTTTTTACTTCAAGAACTGAAGAACACAGAGCATATACTGAAATATGGTTAAAAAAACATGGATTTAAATACCATAGTTTATTAATGGGTAAACCTAGAGGTGGAAATTATCACTGGATTGATAATCATTTAGTGAAAGCAACTCGGTATAGAGGTAAATTTACCGATTTAATAGAAAAAGATGTAACTATTGAAGTTTTTGACGACGGTCAACACGAATAATATAACTAAAATATTTTTAGAATGAACGTACCAACAATGGCAGAAATGATGGCACAAGGAAAACAACCAGAAGTATTATTTTGGGTAGGTTGTGCAGGAAGCTTTGATGACAGGGCTAAAAAAATCACAAAGGCATTTGTGAAAATCTTAAATAAAGCAAATGTTGACTTTGCTGTTTTGGGTACTGAAGAAAGTTGTTCTGGTGACCCTGCTAAAAGAGCTGGTAACGAGTTTTTGTTTCAAATGCAGGCAATGGCAAATATTGATATATTAAATGGGTATGAAGTAAAAAAAATTGTTACAGCTTGTCCTCATTGCTTCAATACCCTAAAAAATGAATACCCAGAATTAGGAGGTATCTATGAAGTGTTACATCATACTGAATTGTTAAAAACACTGGTAGATGAAGGTAAAATTACTATTGAAGGTGGAGAATTTAATGGTAAAAAAATTACATTTCATGACCCTTGCTATTTAGGGCGGTCTAATAATATTTACGAAGCTCCAAGAGAGTTAATTAAACAATTAGATGCTGAATTGGTTGAAATGAAACATTGTAAATCAAATGGTTTATGTTGTGGTGCTGGTGGTGCTCAAATGTTTAAAGACGCTGAAAAAGGAACGAAAGAAATTAATGTAGAACGTACAGAACAAGCTATTGAAGTGAAGCCTGATATTATTGCTACAGGTTGTCCGTTTTGTAATACAATGATGACAGATGGTGTGAAAATAACTAACAAAGAAGATGACATTGAAGTATTAGATATTGCAGAACTTATTGCGAAAGCTAATAATTTATAATATTGAATTACATTCATTATTTTTAGATTCATTTTATTAAAATTTATGATTAAAAATTATATTGAAGCTGCACGTTTAAGAACTTTACCACTTTCTGTTTCAGGAATTATTGTTGGAAGTTTTATTGCAGCTTCTCAAGGTTTTTTTAATTGGTTAGTTTGTGCATTAGCTTTATTAACTACCATAGGTTTTCAAATTATATCAAACTTTGCGAATGATTATGGAGATGGAGTTAAAGGAACTGATAATAATGAAAGAGTTGGTCCAACAAGAGCAATTCAAAGTGGTGCTATCACTCCAAAACAAATGCTGAATGCAATTAAAATTTCAATTGGTTTAACATTAATTCTAGCATTACTGCTTATATATATATCTTTTGGTAAAGATGATTTCAAAAATTTATTTATCTTTTTTATATTAGGAATTGTGAGTATAGCAGCAGCTATTAAATATACAATGGGTAAAAAAGCTTATGGTTATAGTGGTTTTGGAGATTTATTTGTGTTTATGTTTTTTGGACTTTTAAGTGTTTGTGGAAGTTATTATTTATATACAAAACAATTAAATTATTCTATTTTTCTACCTGCCTTTTCAGTGGGGTTTTTAAGTATAGGTGTTTTGAACTTGAATAATATGCGTGATATGGAATCAGATATTAAGTCTGGGAAAAGAACTTTAGTAGTTAAAATAGGGAGTGAATTTGCTAAATATTATCACTATTATTTACTAATTTCTTCATTTTTATTTGCGTTATTATATAATGTCATTCATTTTAAATCACCTATTCAATTTTTGTTTTTATTTGCTTATTTACCAGTATTTAAAAATTTTATTGTTGTTTATAAAAGCAAAACACCAAAATTATTAGATCCAGAATTAAAAAAATTAGCGTTAAGTACTTTTTTGTTTTCTGTATTATTTGGAATTGGATTACTTTTGGCTAAATAATTTTAACAAATGTCATTTTTAATTTAAAATTAAAGGATATCTTTGTCTTTTATCAATCTTAATTTGTGAAAAATCAATTTTTAGGCATATTTTTTTACCTGCTTTATTTATTGGCAATGGTTCGTCCATTAATGCCAATTATGGAGTATTATGCTAATTATGATTATATAGCTAATGTACTATGTGAAAATAGAGATAAACCCTATTTGGAATGTAATGGAAAGTGCTATTTAGAAAAGCAATTAAAAAAAACAAATCATTCAGATCACAACCACAAATCTACAATTCCTCAAATTGATTTTGATAAATACCCAGTTTCTCCATTAGATCAATACTCATATCAATTAAAAGATAATGAAGAATTAAACCTTGAGCAATTATTTGTTCATAAAAACACTACACAAACCTATTATAATTCCTTATTAAAACCACCTCAATTAAAATCTTAATATAGTATTACTTTTTTATATGGTATACAATACGAAATTAGTATTGTATAAAAATGTGTGTACACTTATTTAAGTAAATATTCGCGTAGATATATAAAACGTAATAATATTAAACTTATTTAATATAATAAGTTTATGTATTTGTAACAATATTTCAATTTGTTACTACAAATAATTTATAATAAAAATAGAATAAAATCAAATGAAAAAATATATACTACTAATTTGTTTAGTACTGCTAATTGCTACAGTTTCGTATGCTCAATCGGTAAAATTAAGCGGGAAAATTATTGATGGAAAGTCAAATGATCCCATCGAAAATGCCGCAATCAAAGTTTTAAAAAACAACCTTTTTTCAGTTTCTAATAACAAAGGAGAATTCTCTATAGAAGCTAATGAAGGTGATAAAATAGAAATTTCACACATAAGTTATAACACAATTATTGTTAAGGTTGAAAACCCACTAATTATAAAATTACAGTTATCACAAATTGAATTAAATGAAATAATTGTATCGGCAAATCCATTGCAAGATATTTCACAATCAATTGTAATTAATGATGCTTCAAAAAGAATAAGTCAACCACGTAGTGTTGGACATTTATTTAAAGACATTAAAGGTTTTGGAATTACAAAAAAGGGAGCTTATGCATCAGAACCAGTTTTTCGCTCATTTAAATATGAACAATTAAACATTCAATATGATGGCGGCATGAAAGTGTTAAATGCTTGTCCAAATAGAATGGACCCAATTACAACACACATGATTCCTGAAGAAATTGAGAAAATTGAAATTGTAAAAGGTCCATTTACTGTTCGTTTTGGACAAAATTTTGGAGGTATTATTAATTTAGTTTCAAAAAATCCAACAAAAGGCCAATTAGGATTTCATGGAAGTCTTGAAGGTGGATACGAAACAAATGGAGATAATTTTGTTACAGGAGCTTCAATGTTATATGTAAATAAAAAATTCGATATCCTTTTTAATGGTTCTTACAGAGATTTTGGAGATTATAAAGATGGAGATGGAACTGAAGTTCCTTCATCATTTAAAACTACAGATTATTCATTAAAAGTAGGATTAAATCCAACAGAAAATCAACGATTACAATTAAGTTGGAGACAATCTTTTGGGCGAGATATTAAACATGCAGGTTTACCAATGGATTCACCTTATGATGATAGTTTTTTAATAGGTTTTGATTATAAGTGGAAAGAAATATCAGAAAAAGTTGAAAGTTTTTCAGCAAAAGTTTTTCATTCCTATGTAGATCATTTAATGACTAATGAAGGAAGACCAAATTTTATGATGACAGATTCAAGTTCTCCTGTAGAAGTTTGGACTTATGGTGGTAAGGCAGAATTGGTACTAAGACCTTCAGATAATTCGAAAATTTTTGCAGGAGTTGATGCCAATTTAATTAGTAGAGAAGGAGATAGAACCAGAATTGTAAAAGTGATGAATGGAATGACTTTGCCAAATCCAATGACATTTACAGATAAAATTTGGCAAGATGCTACTTTAAATGATATAGGTATTTTTGCTGAAGGAAAATTTAAAGTAGCTGATTATACTACATTAACAACGGGTGTTAGATCAGATTTTATTTCAACAGCTATTAATGATCCTGCTGAAGATTTTGAAGCTTTATATGGCGGCGAAATAACCGATAAAACTGAAGTGAATGTAAGTGCAAATGTATCAGCTAAATACCAAAAGGAAGGATTTCAAACACAATTAGCAATAGGAAGAGGAGTTAGAACTGCTTCAATGATTGAGCGTTATATAAATCATTTTAATGTTGGTGTAGATCCATATGAGTATGTAGGGAATCCAAATTTAAAACCGGAAGTAAATACTCAGATTGAACTATCTTTCATCAAAAATTTTGAGACAATTGAAATTGGAGCAACTGTTTTTTATTCTTTCTTAACAGATTATATTTTACCTGTTGTAAACGAAGATATTCCAAGAAAATTTATGCCAACTACGCCTCCTGTTGTTGCTAAACAATTTATAAATATTGATAAAGCTTTTCAAACAGGTGTAGAATTTTCATTTAATTACAAAGCAACAAATAAATTAACATTTACTTCAGATCTTTCTTATACACAGGCTGAAAATAAGGATTTTAATGAACCATTAGCTCATATTCCTCCATTTATGGCAAATTTAGGAGCAAAATATGAAGAAGATAATTTTTGGATTGCTTTAAGTTCACGTTTGGTAGCCAATCAAAGTAGAATTGCAGCTTCCTATATGGAACAAGATACTCCAGGTTTTGGAACCTTAGATTTACGTGTTGGATTTGAGCCATATAAAGGACTTTCAATTGGTGCAGCGTTGTTAAATATATTTGATAAAACGTACTATGAGCATTTAAATTTTTCATATAGTAATTCTAATATCCTTTCTGGAAAAATTTATGAACCAGGAAGAAATTTTACAACCTATATTAAGTATAAATTTTAGTTTTAGATTCAATTTTATATTTGTTTGTTAACCACGAAAATTAATTTTTCGTGGTTTTTTTTTGAATTAATTTTAGTAAATTGCAGTAAACCAACTAAAACAATAACAAATATGAAAATAACTTATTTAGGGCACGCATGCATAAGTATTGAAACAAAAGACAAAACATTACTAATAGATCCTTTTATTTCTGGTAATGAATTAGCAAAAGGAATAGATATAAATACACTACAAGCAGATTATATTTTAGTAACGCATGCACATGAGGATCATATTTTAGATGTTGAAGCAATAGCAAAACGTACTGGAGCAAAAGTAATTTCTAATTATGAAATTGTTACTTATTTTGAAACCAAAGGAATTGAAGGTCATCCAATGAATATTGGAGGGAAATGGACTTTTGATTTTGGAACCGTGCATTTTACAAATGCCATTCATTCTAGTTCGTTTCCTGACGGAAGTTATGGTGGGCAACCTGGAGGTTTTGTAATAGAAACAAGCCACCATAGAATATACATTGCTGGTGATACAGCTTTAACTTACGATATGAAATTGATTCCTGATTTTATTGGAGAACTTGATTTGGCAATTTTACCCGTTGGTGATAATTTTACGATGGGAATAGATGAAGCAATAAAAGCAAGTAAATTTTTAAGTTGTAGCAAAGTGTTAGGTTATCATTTTGATACTTTTGGCTATATAAAAATTAATCATAAAGAAGCTTTTGAAAAATTTGCAAAGGCTAAAAAAGAATTATATTTATTGCCTGTTGGAGATAATATGAAGTTGTAATTATATTGTTTTAACTTTAAAAGAATGGTTGAAAGAAAATTAAGAATTTTCTTTCAACCATTCTTTTCTTAAATCATTTGATAGCAAACCAGTCCCATCATGTTTCCATCCAGGAGGTTTCATAAAGTATCTTAATTTATTTATGAATGAAGTTTTAGCTATAATAGCATCTTTAAAAACGGCAATCCATTCGTGGAAAGCAATTTTTAAAGGGTTAAACGTATTTATGTTCGTTGTTAATCCATAAACAACTTTTTCTTCAACTAATTCTGGTTGAAAAGTGCCAAATAACCGATCCCAAATTATAAGAATACCCGCATGATTTCTGTCTAAATATAATGGATTTGAACCATGATGAACTCTATGATGTGAGGGTGTGTTAAAAATAACTTCAAACCATTTAGGCATTTTATGTATCAATTCAGTATGAATCCAATATTGGTATAGTAAACTTATGCTCATTTGTGTAAAAATCATTATTGGGTGAAACCCTAAAAGAGGTAAAATAAGATAAAAAACAAAACTAAAAAATCCGCCGGTCCAAGTTTGTCTAAGAGCTGTACTTAAATTATATTTTTGAGATGAGTGATGAACGATATGTGAAGCCCAAAAAAATCGACTTTCGTGACTAACTCTATGAAACCAATAATAAAAAAAATCCTGACCAACAAAAACTAATAACCAAGCCCACCAAACAAAAGGAATAGTTGTAACTCTAAAATTATCATATATGAATGTAATAACAAATACCACCAATATTTTGCTTGTCAAATCAATTAAAACACTGCCAATACCCATTAATAAAGAAGCAATAGTGTCTTTTAAA
>NZ_JBFFOE010000046.1:0-22233 GCF_041562875.1 Lutibacter sp.
AAAAAATGGGATTAATGCACGAAGAATATTAACAGAAAAATTTTCAAATTCAGATGAAAATCCAATTCCTATAACGATAAAAAATAATTATAAATTTAAAATTGAAGTGAAGTTAATTGATGAATTACCGCCTCAATTTCAAAAAAGAGATTTTGAACAAATTGCATTTATAAATTCAGCTCAAGTTTGGGAGTTTGAATATACTGTAAAACCTGTTGAGCGTGGCGAATATTATTTTGGAAATTTAAATGTATATGTTTCAACTTTTTTAAGAATTGTTTCAAGACGATTTAAGTTTCAAGAAAATGAAATGGTTGCAGTATATCCTTCATATATTCAAATGAAGAAATATGAATTTTTAGCAATGAGCAATCGTTTAACAGAATTTGGACTAAAAAAAATAAGGAAAATAGGTCACACTTTAGAATTTGAGCAAATTAAAAACTACATAGCTGGAGATGATGTACGGACTGTTAATTGGAAGGCTACTGCAAAACGCTCGCAATTAATGGTAAATCAATATCAAGATGAAAAATCACAGCCTATTTATTCTATAATAGATTTGGGAAGGGTGATGAAAATGCCTTTTGAGGAATTAAAATTATTGGATTATGCTATAAATTCAACATTGGCTTTCTCAAATATAGCACTCAGAAAAAATGACAAGGCAGGTTTATTAACGTTTTCTAAAAAGGTTCATACAATAGTTGCTGCAAGTAATAAAAAAACGAATTTAAACACTATAAATGAGGCTTTATATAATATTTTAACGGAGCATACAGATTCTGATTTTGGTTATTTATATGCGCTTATAAAACGTAAAATTTCGCAACGAAGTTTACTAATTTTATATACAAATTTTGAACATATCTCTTCATTAAAGCGTCAGATTCCATTTTTAAAAGCCATTGCTAAATACCATTTATTAGTTGTAGTGTTTTTTGAAAATACAGAATTAGATGCTTTAATAAATGAAAATGCAGAAGATTTACAAACAATTTACCATAAAACAATTGCTGAAAAGTTTGCTTTTGAAAAACGACTTATGGTGAAAGAATTGGAAAGTAAAGGTATTTATGGAATACTAACAAAACCACAAAATCTTACGGTGAATGTTATTAATAAATACTTAGAATTTAAAGCAAAAGGGTTTATTTAATATGATTTTTTGCAGCCATTGCAGCTCCAATAATTCCTGCCTCATTTTCTGCTTTTGCAGGAACGATATCCACATCGATATCAAATTGAGCCTCAATTTTATCAAACTTTTTACTTGCACCACCACCAACAATAATTAAATCAGGCGATAGTAATAAATTAATGTGTTTAAAATATTTAAGCAATCTTTTCCCCCATTCTTTACGACTTAAATCATCTCTTTTTCTAGCGGAGTCTGAAGCATATTTTTCAAAAATTTCACCATTTTTATGTAGCACGTGCCCAAATTCAGTATTTGGTAACAATTTACCATCTAAAAATAGTCCTGAACCTATTCCGGTTCCTAAAGTTATCATAATAACGGTTCCTTTTACGTTTTTCCCAGCACCAAAATTAATTTCGGCCAATCCGGCAGCATCGGCATCATTTACAATAGAAAAATCATTTCCAGTTTTTGACTTAAAAAGTGTGTCAACTTGCACACCCTTCCATTCTTCATGTAAATTCCCTCCCGTTAAACATTTTCCATGTTGTAATGGAGTTGGAAAACCACAGCCAACTAAACCTTTCCAATTAAAATGACTTACAAGTCTTTGAATTGTATTAGCAATAGCTTCTGGAGTTGCTGGATTTGGTGTTGGTATTCTATATTTATCAGTCGTTAATTTACCCGTTTCTACATCTACTAAAGCTCCTTTAATTCCTGTTCCGCCAACATCAATTCCTAATATTTCCATACAATTTTTTATAATTTGAAGTTTAAACAACAATGTTATTGAAAATATATCAAATAAAAAATGATACTTGTTATTTTTTATTTGATATATTATTTCTTCATAAAAAAACCACCCCTAATAGGGGTGGTAAAAATTGCTTTTAAATTTCTACTTCTAATGCCTTAGGATAACTAGAAATAGAGTAAACGTGCAATTGTAGGTTAAAGGTAAAGCTTGAATTAGTGAAAATTAATGACTTATATCATACATTTTAACATTTTATATAAATTACATTTTTTAGTGAATAGACAGTACTAATTAGTTTATTTTAAACAATTAAATTCATAATGAAAGAACTTAAGGAACTACAAATAATGAAAAATTATTCAGTTTTGAAGTTTACATTCGTTCTTCCATCCATTTTTTAAAATCGAAAAAGTTTTGTGGTGCAACACCATGTCCAACTTGATATTCTTTGTATGAATTTTTTATTTTTAATTCATTTAACATTTCAGGTGCTTTTTTTGCCCATTCAGCTGGTATTACTTGATCTACACTACCGTGAGATATAAAAAAATCTAATTTAGTAAAATCTTTAGTTTTTAAATTTTGAGGCAATAATTCAGAATTGATATAACCACTTAAAGCAATAATTTTTTGTACTTTTTCGGGATAATTTAAAGCTACAGCATAGCTTAATATGGTTCCTTGACTGAAACCTAATAAAAAAGTTTTGTTTGGTGAAATAGTGTATTTTTTTTGTATTTCATCAATAAAAACGGCTATTTTATCCCTTGCTTCAATTGCCTCAGGAATATCTGAAAATTTACCTTCATCAGCAGTAAAATTAATAGTATACCAAGCATAACTTCCAAATCCTAAATTTTGAGGCGCTCTTGCACTCACTATTAGTAAATCTTCAGGTAATTCAGTTGCAAACGAAAATAAATCTTCTTCATTGCTACCGTAGCCATGTAATAAAATTAATAATGAAGTATTCTCAGTTTTAACGTTAGGTTCTCTAACAATATATTGAAATGTTAATTTTTCCATAGTTGTAAAATAAAAGTCGCGCTTTTTAGCGCGACTTCAAAAATAGTATTATTAATTATTTATCCAATATTTTTAAACCAATCTTGAAATAAATCACCTACGAAAGGTACTTTTTTTTCTTCACCTTGAGTTGCTCCAATAAAACCAATTATCCAAAGAACGAAAAGACCAATTCCAATAATTCCACTAGCCCAAATACCTCCATATCGTCCTATAATAAAAGAGTTTACTAGTGAAAAAAGAGATAAGCCAATCATTTGTCGTATATGAAAAGCTGCAAATGAATTATGTTTATCATTGTTCATTATAAAAGCAATAATTGTCCCAATAAATGTGATGTAACTAATAATTGCTGTTGTTTTTCCTTCGTGAACGTCTAGATTTTCCATTTTTTGTTTGATTAATAGATTATAAAATCACTTTGTTGTTTGCTATTATTCCATAAACTTTACCATTCAATTTCTTATTTAAGAAAACAGAATTTTTTGAAGTAGAAATAATATTTGCTTCAGTAAATTCATACTCAAAATCAGGGTTAAAAAGTGTTAAATTGGCTTTGTTACCTTCTTTAATTAAAAAGCTTTCAACATTAAACCTATTTCTTGGGTTAACCGTTAAACAAGTAATTAATGTTTCTGTTTCTACAATTTTATTTAAGGCTCCAAATAAACTTTCTAAACCAATAGTTCCAAATTTCGCATTTTCATATTCTACTTTTTTATGCTCAATATCAATTGGATTATGATCACTTGTAATGATATCAATAATGCCTTCATTTAAACCTTTAATTAATGCTTTTGTATCTTTTAAAGTACGTAAAGGTGGTAAAACTTTGGTGTTTGAATCAAATTTCGTTAATTCATCATCAGTTAAAATTAAGTGATGCGCTGCAACACTGCAAGTTACATTTAAACCTTTCTTTTTAGCATCTTTAATTAATTTAACCGATTTTTCTGTTGAAATTGTTGGAATATGTAATTTACCGCCTGTATATTCTAAAATAAATAAATCGCGTACAATTTGTAACTCTTCAGCCATTGCCGGAATACCTTTTAATCCTAGTTTTGTACTGTTTTTTTCTTCATTTACAAATCCTTTACTTGCAATTGCTTCATCTTGAGGAAAAGTTAGAATAAGTCCATCAAAATTTTGTGCATATAATAAACCAATTTTTAAAAGGTTAGCGTTAGAGATAGGTTTGTTATAATCTCCAAAAACAATTGCTCCAGAGTTTTTCATATCGTACAACTCTGCAATATCTTTACTTTCAGAGCCTTTAGTTAAACTTCCGATAGGATATAAAGAAGTTGCAAAACCATTCGCTTTATTTTTTATAAATTCAATAGTAGATTTATTGTCTGCTACTGGATGTGTATTTGGATTTACAGCAACCGCAGTAAAACCACTTTTAGCAGCAGTATTTAGGCCGTTTTCAATAGTTTCACGTTCTTCAAATCCAGGTTCTCCAAAACTAACACTGGTATCAAACCAGCCTTGTGAAATATGAAGGTTTTCTAATTTAATTTCTTTAATTGAAGCATCATTCTTTATTGATTTGGCAATTTTTGTAATAATTCCATTTTCAATTAAAATGTCCTTTTTTTGAAGGTGAAAAGGACTTGATTTGTCAATTATTGTAGCAGATTTTAGGAGTAGGTTCATTTATTGAAATATTTTAGGATCAGCATTTCAATTAACAAAAATAGCACAGAAAATGCTAAAAACCATTTAAAAAGCCAATTGATTTTCTGTTGATTGTTAATTTCATTGAAAGCATCAGTAATTGATGATGAAATAGTTATATTTTTCTTATTTCCAACGAATGATTCTATAGTTACGGTGTTTAAATTACTTTCTTCTCTGTTATAATTAAAAGCAACGGTTTTTATAGCCGTATTTTCACTTAAAATTGTGTAAAATCCACTTTGTAAAATATGATCATTCAATGTTAGTGTAACTTTATTTTGAGAGCTAATTTGCATCGGAATAAATTCTAAAGCTGCTGATTCATTTTGAATTTTTAGTATATTATCTTTTCCAATAGAAGTTTTTACTTCAATGTTAATTTCAGGCTTAATAGTATAATATAATTCAGTTGTTTTTAAGCTTTTTTTAGCAAAATTGTAAAAAACTGGGACTACTAAAGGCGATTGCGTAAAATCAGATATTTTATTGTTTAATGGTGAAGAAATCCAATAAATAGTTCCGTTCAATGTTTTTATTGAAGATATAAATGGAAGAATGTTATCCATTGTAACAATAGATGAACTGTTTTTTAAATTTGTTGTGTATTGTAAATTTGTTTTTGGGTATTGAAAATTATCAACTCTTTTTTCAAAAACATCTTTTAGCAAAGGATGCTCATAGTTGATAGTTGTAATTTTGTATTCTGCTTCAATTTTTGTAGTTATTTTACCCAGATTTAAGGCTTGTAAAAATGAATTATAAGAATTAATAGTACTATTCTCTGAAGGAATTATAACCAAACTCCCACCATTTTTAGAATAATCTTGCATGCTATTTATTAATTCTGTTGGAATATTTTCAAGTTCATTTAAAATAATTAAATGTTGGTTCTGAAGTTTATTGTAATTTAAATTTTGAAGAGGAGTAACAATGAAATTAAATTCACTTTCCGTATAAATCCTAGATAAAAATTCAGAAGTATTTCCAATACTTAATACATCAATTTTTTCTGGTTTTGATATTGAAAAGAAAAAGTTGTTGTCAAATTGTAGGGCATTATCAATAAGTGAAATTTCACCATTAAAATTTGCTGAATTTGGGATGGTAAACTGAACAGTTGAACTATTCGATTTTATAAATTTTGAAGTTGTTTTACCTATTAACTTTGAGTTGTTGAATAAAGAAATTGGAACCGATGAAGTGCTTTTTTGAGAGCTTTTAACAATTACTTTTACAATAGTATTAGATGTAGAACTTTCTTCAATAGAAACACTGTCGATATAAAAATTATTTATTGTTTTTGGGATTAATTTTACAAAATTTATGGAAGAATTTATTTTTGAAAAATCAGGTTTTGAAATTGAATTAATAGATTGAAAATCTGAAATTATAATTACTTTATTTAAAGTATTGTCTTTGTTAGATTCTAAATTTTGAGCTTTTAATAAAATGGTATTTAAATTTACTTTGTTAGAGTGGTATTTAATATTAATAAGTTCATCTTTTAAATTTTTCACCTCTAAATTTTTAAAAGTTTTATCATTTGTAATTAATGAAATAGTACTGTTTTGGTTTGTGTTGTTTTCTATAATTTGTTGTGCAGCACTTTTTAGTAATTCACCACTTTCACCTTTAGCCTGCATACTATATGAATTATCTAAATAAATCGTAGTATTAAAATTTTGATGTGTAGAATATTCCGAAAAATAAGGTTGTGCAAAAGCTATAATCAGGCAGGTAAATATTAACAAGCGAGTTATTAAAATCAACCATTTTTTTAAACGTGCACTTTTACGTGTTTGTTTTTCAATAGTTTTTAGAATTTTTACGTTGGTAAATGGAACTTTTACAAAACGTTGTAATTGAAATAAATGAACAAGTATCGGAATGATAAGTAGCAGAAGTGCATATAAAATTTCTGGATGCTTAAATTGCATTATTCATAGAGTTTTTCAAAGATATTAAAATCAAAGTTATTTATGAAAAATAGTTTTTTAAAATCCCTAAAGCGTAATTGCTCGCAATTGAATTTGCGAATTTAGGAAAATCTATAGTTGCATTATCATTTGCTTTGTCTGAAATAACACGAATGATTGAAAAAGGCACATCATATTCAAAACAAACTTGAGCAACAGAGGCTCCTTCCATTTCTACACAAATTGCGGTTGGAATTAGTTTGTTCAATTTTTTAATTTTTTTCAAACTTGAAATAAACTGATCTCCACTAGCAATATCTCCAAAAATTAATTTTGGATTGGTGATATCAAAAAGTTGTGCATCTGTCATCTTTATATAATCATTGTATGTTGCTAAAAATAGAGATGTTGCTTCTGTAAGTCTTGAAGCATCTGTAGTTTTTAAGAATTTCTTTTTAAGAATTGGAATTTCTAATTTTTCATAAAATGGAGTTGCATTTAAATCGTGTTGGTACATGTTATTTCCAATAACAACATCACCAATATTTAATTCATCTTTAATTCCACCAGCAACACCAGTAAAAATAATTTCATCAACATTAAAATCGTTAATTAATTGAGTTGTTGTTATTGCCGAAGCTACTTTACCCCAACGTGAAAAAACAAGCACCACATTTTTATTAAATAAAGTACCTTTATAATAGGTTCTCATACCTTTTTCTGTGGTTGAAACATCTTTAAGTTCGTGAAGTAAGGCTTGAATTTCCTCTTGCATTGCGCTAATAATACCAATCATTTTTTTACTAATTTAGTTGATAATTTTTCCATCTTTCATTTCTAATTTTCTATCGGCCATATTAGCTAACTCTTCATTGTGTGTTACAATTACAAATGTTTGATTAAATTTATCTCGAAGTGTAAAAAATAGTTCATGTAGTTTTTTTGCAGAAGCTGAATCTAAATTTCCACTTGGTTCATCGGCAAAAATAACATCAGGATTGTTAATTAAAGCTCTTGCCACTGCAACACGTTGTTGCTCACCACCAGAAAGTTCATTTGGTTTGTGATGAATTCTATCTGATAATCCTAAAAAAAATAATAATTCTTTTGCTTTTTTTTCTGCTTCATTTTTTGAAGAATTCCCTATAAAAGCGGGTATGCAAACATTCTCTAAAGCTGTAAATTCAGGGAGTAGTTGATGAAACTGAAAAATAAAACCAATGTGCTGATTTCTGAATTTAGACAATGATTTGTCTTTTAATTCTAATAAGTTTTGATTGTTGATAGATAGCGTTGAATTTTTAGATGCTGCTGGGTTATCTAAAGTGCCTAATATTTGTAAAAGCGTAGTTTTTCCAGCGCCAGAAGGTCCAACAATGGCAACAATTTCACCTTTTTTAATGGATAAGTCAACACCCTTTAATACTTCTAAATTACCGTAAAATTTATGTATATTTTTTGCCTTTATCATAATTCAAAAATAAATAAATAATAAAGTTAAATAGCTAAAAGTTAAAATAAATACGTAATTATTATTTTTAGCTTTTTCTAAACCATTTTTTAGCATTGTTATAGTCTATATAATAAACCATTCTAACTGAAAAATTGTGAAGCATTGGTTCTTTAAATAAATTGTTTAAATTGTCTTTAAAATTTAAATCTGAAAATTCATCTTCATTAAATAGTGAATTTCTGTACAACGCAATTAGTTGACTTCCAGGTGCAAATTCCCATGAGAAATTTAGGTCAAAGTTCCATGTGTTGAAATTTATATCGTGATTATTTATGTAGTCGTTTTCAGTTAGTGTACCGTTATTATTTAATAAAAAGTATTGATCATCGTATTCAACAGGCGACCAATATTGTCTGAAAGTTAAAGATAAAGCAGCTTTTGTACTGAAATTATATTTTCCAGAGATAGCATTTGTAACAGATTTTGCATCTCTATTTCCAAAAATTATTGAGCCATCTTCCAATTCATTTACAAAGCCTTTATCATTGTTGTCTTTAGAATAAGATAGTGAATAGATAAACGAAAGTTTATCATTTACTCTAAATCTAGGCGAAAATTCACTATAAATATAAGAACTGTTTTCATGTACTCTATTTGCATAAAAAATATTAAAATCTAAAGCAAATTTTTTCCTGTAATCGGTTGATATCCATTGGTTACTAGCAATACGTGTATTTTGTATAAAATACCTGCCATCAACTCTAGGTTCATAATAATCATATTGTTTACCTATGCTACTTTGAAAATTTCCTCCAAAAGCAATTTTTGTTTTTTTAGTTTGAAAAAAGTAATTAATTCCCAAACCATTACCTGTGTAGGTATTTGGTTTATACAAGTAATCTAGTTCGCTCCAAAAAGTAATTCTGTAGTCATCAAAGTTTTTAGTAGGTTCAAATATTCTGTAAGATACTTGTCCTTCAAAATTGCTGAAATTATTTCGCCTTTGAAATCCCAAATCATTTTTATCGAATTTTGTATCTTGTAAATTATGTTCAATATTATATTGCCATTTTCCACTTGTTTTGCCAATTTCTATGCTTGAAATAAATCCAGTAGATTTTTCGCCAAATTCATTAATAGAACTCATTCCAGCACCTCCATTAATATTATATTTATTGGTTTTATTTGATAAATTAAATAATACCGCAGAAACATTTGCATCTCTAAATGACCCATTTCTTAAAACATTGGTATTTACAAAACTAACCGATGAATTTTTGTTAAATTGTTGATCTAAAACTACAACACTGTAATTTGTAAAAGGCTCAGTAGTAACTTTTCTAAATTCATCAGTGTCTAAATTTTTAATTTTAGCTTCTGTTTTTTCTGTAATTGCATTAAAAACGCCAATACCTAATCCACTTTTAGTTCGTCCAGAAATTTTAATGGCGTTTAACATATTAACGCTTGAAGGATTCTCTATTAATTCTTCGTTTTCAGCTAAATTAGATTCATCATAGTATGCAGTTGGTGTATTTCCAATTCTTCTAGAATAAAAGAAATCTCCTTTACTAAAAAGCTCAGTTCCTTCTGTGAAAAATGACCTTTTTTCAGAATATTGTTGTTCAAAAGGCCCCAAATTTAAAGTAACATCATCAAAGGCGGTTTGCCCAAAATCAGGAATAAGAGTTGCATCTAAAGTAAAACTTTCATTGATACCATATTTAACATCAACTCCATAATTGGTATTAAATTCATTGGTGCCATCAAAAGTTGTGTAAGATGAGGATGCATAAGGGTTAAAGCTTAATCTAACAGGAGGTTTTATATCTTCTAAACCAGTTAATATACCAGCATATTGTTGAATAGCACCATTGGTTTTATCGATGAAATTCCAAGTGTATTGTTCTTTTTCACTTTGAATTCTTCTGTGAAAGTTTAAACCCCAGGTTTGTACTTTTTCACCTGAAAAGCGTAATGCAGAATACGGTATTTTAATTTCAGCAACCCACCCGTTATCAGCAATTTTAACGGCACTTGTCCAAACACCATTCCAGCTAAAATCTTCACTATCAATTGTACTTTTTGCATCAGCCTGATTTCCTGTTGCTTGAACAAAAAATTCAGTATCATTTTGATTGTCATTATATGTATTGATCATGATACCAAACCAATCTACTTGTGAAAAATTATCTCTAGTAGCAGATTCCATTGGAATATCTTTAACATTGTCATCATAAAGAAAAGCTCCAAAATAAATAGCTTCATCATCATAAATAATTTTGACTTTAGTTTTTTTATTTTCAGGTTCTTTTCCTCCAGTTCCAGGTCTAAACATTATAAAATCTTGTGCAATTTCTGCATTAAACCATGCGTCATCATCTAAGACACCATCAATAATTGGTGCTTTTGTGATTCTTAATGCATTTATAGATTTTTTACCAGATTGTGAGTAAGAAGATGAAATAGAGAGTAAACAAAAAATAATTAGGATGTATTTCATTGTAATTTATAAAAGCTAGTTTAATGTGTGTTGCTAAAATATTTAAGATAATATTTAAATCATCTTAAATAAATGTTAATAATGGTAAAGACGTTGAAAAACAATAATTGTTACACTTTATAAAACTTTTTTGAAATGAATATAAATTTTATGTTTTTGTAGAAAAAGAATTCTATAGAAATGGGATAACTTAAAAAAGCGAAAGAATACAATATCCTTATATATAAAGTTTTATATTACAATTTGGTTATTTTTTGGTGTAAATAACAAGTGTAAACTAAAAAAGTTGAAAATAAATCCTAAGAATTATTATAGAATAATTAACAACAGTAACTGTGATAAAAAGTATTATGGGTACTAAAATAAATGATTTTAAAACTAAATTTTTCATAATCTTAATTTTAAGAATTAAATAAATTTACGATATAAATTTAATCTTAATTTGAGACAAATTATCCTTATTTCAATAATGGTATTATATCCTTTAGTTTAGTATTATATATCTTTATGTATGCAATTATACATCCTGAATAATTGAAATAAATTTATTTTAATGGAAGGTCGTATTTTAGGTTTTTGAATTTATCTTTATTAAGAGAATGAAGTAGGTTACAACCGAAATGAAAACACAAATTTAGCAAAAATAGAACATGCACTCATAAAATTGATGTATAAATCAAAAGAGTTAAATTATACAGCCTATAGTTCTCATAATTATAATATCAAGAAATAAGATTGCTGGTAATGTTATCATTCAAAATAATATTAAATTTTTCGTATTTTTATTTTTTGTTAAGTTTCTAAATATTTAAAGTATAAGTGTATTGTGAAATTTGTTTTTACTTTAATGATTTTATAAGTGTATTTTATGCAGTTTTATGGAATTATCAAAGGATTATAATGTAATTTTACATTATAAGTTATGAATTAATCTTTAGTTTTATTTGATGCCAGATTTTTTACAAAAGAAAACTCATTTTGAGTACGATTTTTTAAATGCCAGCGAGTGCTTAAATATTTTAACAGCTGAAGAAAAAAGTGAATTGGTTAGAAATAAAACCGATATAGAGTTTTCTGCAGGTGAAACTATAGTGAAAAGAGGAGTTTTAGTTAGTAATGTGCTTTATGTTACTGATGGTTTGGTAAAAATAGAAATGTTAAATGACAATAAGTTATATACAATAGGTTTAGTACAACCACATTGTTTTATTGGAATTGTTTGTTGTTTTGCTTTTAAAAAATTTGATTTTACCGCTATTGCATTAGAAAATTCTAAAGTTAGTTTTATAGATATTGAAGTTTTTGAGAAGTTTATTAAAACAAATAGTGATTTTTCGTTGGCTTTAATAAAGCATATGTCTGGTGTTTCTAATGGATTACTTCACAGAATGGCACGCTTATCTCAAAAAAATATAGATGGCGCTTTGTCAATCTTACTATTGGAGTTTTCTGAAATTTACAATTCAAAAAGATATACTTTACCAGTTCTTAGAAAGGAATTGGCAGATATTTTAGGCTATTCAAAAGAAAGTGTAATTAATACCTTATCAAAATTTAATAGAGAGGGAATTATTAAAGTTTTGGATAGAAAAATTGAAATACTAGATGTCCCAAGATTAAAACAAATTAGCAAATTAGGCTAGCTTAAAAAGTTTATTAAATGTTTGTAATATTTTGTTTTTAAGCAAAATAAAATTTAGAAGAGTCTTTTTAATTATTAAATTTCTGCAAACATTTTGGTTACTTATGTATTCTGAAAACTTTTTTCAATTACAAGATAAATTTTAAGTTTGGTTTATTACATTTGTGAATACTTATTTTAAAAACTTAATTTCTAATGAATTTACACGAATACCAAGGAAAAGAATTGTTAAGCAGTTTTGGCGTAAGAATACAACGTGGAATTGTAGCAGATAATCATAAAAAAGCAGTAGAAGCTGCAAAGCAGTTAACTGTTGAAACTGGCACAGGTTGGTGGGTTGTAAAAGCTCAAATTCATGCTGGTGGACGTGGAAAAGGTGGAGGGGTTAAACTTGCTAAAAATTTAGCTGAAGTTGAGTCAATTTCTGAAAGCATTATTGGAATGATGCTAAAAACACCTCAAACTTCTGCTGAAGGTAAAAAAGTACACCAAGTTTTAATTTGTGAAGATGTTTATTACCCAGGTGATAGCGAACCAGAAGAATATTATATGTCTGTGCTATTAAATAGAGCAACAGGTAAAAATATGATTATGTATTCTACAGAAGGTGGAATGGATATTGAAACCGTTGCTGAAAAAACACCACATTTAATTTTTACTGAAGAAATTGATCCATTAATAGGATTACAACCATTTCAAGCACGAAAAGTAGCCTTTAATTTAGGTTTGTCAGGTGGAGCACTTAAAGAAATGATAAAATTTGTTACTTCTTTATATACAGCTTTTGTAAAATCAGATGCTTCATTGTTTGAAATTAATCCTGTTTTAAAAACATCAGATGATAAAATATTAGCAGTAGATTCTAAAGTTGCTTTAGATGATAATGCATTATTCCGTCATAAAGATTTAGCTTTACTTAGAGATTTGCGTGAAGAAAATGAAATAGAAGTTGAAGCAAATGCGGCAGGTTTAAATTATGTAGATTTAGATGGTAATGTTGGTTGTATGGTTAATGGAGCTGGACTTGCAATGAGTACAATGGATTTAATTAAACAATCTGGTGGTGAGCCCGCTAATTTTTTAGATGTTGGTGGTACTGCAGATGCAAAACGTGTTGAAATAGCCTTTAGAATTATCTTAAAAGATCCTAATGTTAAAGCTATTTTGGTTAATATTTTTGGAGGTATTGTTCGTTGTGATAGAGTAGCTCAAGGAATTATAGATGCTTTTATTAATATGGGAGATGCTATTAAAGTTCCTATTATTGTGCGTTTACAAGGTACAAATGCAATTGAAGCTAAACAATTAATTGATGCAAGTGGATTGAATGTAATTTCAGTAACTGAATTTCAAGAAGCTGCAGATAAAGTAAAAGAAGTTTTAGGATAAAACTTTAATTATAAAACTAAAAAACCGACTTTTAGTCGGTTTTTTAATGCAAAAAAAAAACACTTCAATTGAAGTGTTTTTAATTTAAGAATATTAGTTTTTAAATATCTTCAAAATTTACATCTGTAAAACTTTCAGTGCTTTTTATCGCTTCAGATTCATCATCAAATTCAGAAGCTCTTTTAAAATCTTTTTGGTGGCGTTCAGAAATTACTTCATCACCTTTTTCATTCAAAATGTAATCAGTTGCTGATTTTAGCATTTCATTAAATTCTGTAAAATCTTCTTTGTATAAATAAATTTTGTGTTTTTTGTAATGGAAAGATCCATCATCATGTGTGAATTTTTTACTTTCAGTAACTGTTAAATAATAATCTTCCGCTTTTGTTGCTCTTACATCAAAAAAGTAAGTTCTTCTTCCTGCTCTCAGAACCTGTGAAAATATTTCCTCTTGTTCTAAATGTTCGTTTTCCATAATTAACTCTCTATTTTTAATTAACCTTTAAATTAGATTTCTACACAAATCTATAAAAATATTTGACTTATTTCACTATTTTTAAATTTCTTTTTCCAAAAGTTGCTGATCATAAAGCTCTTTGTAATATCCGTTAATATTAACTAACTCGTTATGTGAACCTTGTTGAATTATTTCCCCGTTTTCAAGTACAATAATTGCATCTGCATTTTTTATAGATGAAATTCTATGACTTACAATTATAGTGGTTTTGTTTTTACTGATTTTATATAAATTGTTTAATATAATTTCTTCTGTTTCGGTGTCAACAGCTGATAAACAATCATCAAAAATTAAAATTTGAGGTTCTTTAATAATTGCTCTAGCAATAGAGATTCGTTGTTTTTGCCCTCCAGAAAGTGTTACGCCTCTTTCACCAATATAAGTATCGTATCCTTTATTAAAGTCAATAATGTTGTGATGTATATATGCATCTTTAGCAGCTTGCTCAATTTTAGCGTCAGAAGCAGTTTCATCACCAAACTTAATATTGTTTTTTATAGTATCTGAGAACAAGAATGCCTCTTGTGGCACAAAACCAATGCTTTGACGTAAGTTATCTAAATTAAGTTTTTCAATTGGAATGTCATCTATTAAAATTTCACCAGATTTGGCATCGTAAAGTCTTGCAATTAGATTTACAATGGTTGATTTTCCTGAGCCTGTATTACCTAAAATTGCTAATGTTTTTCCTTTTTGAAGTTTAAAACTTACATTCTTTAGAGCGGTTATATTTGTATCGTCATAGGTAAATGAAACATTTTTGAATTCAATATTTCCTTCAATTTTGGAAGGATTACTGTTGTTATTTATTATTTCTGGTTTTTGTTCTAAAAATTCGTTAATGCGTTTTTGAGAGGCTTCAGCTTGCTGAACCATTGAAGTTACCCAGCCAACAACAGCTACTGGCCAAGTTAACATATTTACATACATAATAAATTCTGCAATTACACCTAGGCTAATAGTTCCTTCAATATAACGTAAACCACCAATGTAAATAACTAAAATATTGCTTAACCCAATTAATAAAATCATTAATGGAAAAAATAGCGCTTGTGCTTTAAATAAATCAATATTTTTTTCTTTTGAAGTGTTAGCAAGTTTTTCAAAATCAACTGTAGTTTTAGATTCAATTCCATAGGATTTTAAAATACTAATTCCCGAAAATGTTTCTTGTGCGTTGGCTGTTAATTTTGATAAATATACCTGAACAATAGTGCTTCTTTTGTTAATAACTCTGCTTAAAATATAGATGGAGGCAGATAAAAAAGGCAACGGTAGTAATGTGTAATTTGTAAGAACAGGATCTATATGGTACATTTTAATAATTGCAACAATAAACAACACTAACATATTTATAGTATACATAATTGCGGGACCAACATACATACGTATTTTACTAACATCTTCACTAATGCGATTCATTAAATCTCCCGTTTTATTCTTTTTATAAAAGTTTAAGGATAAGCGTTGGTATTGCTGATAAATTTCATTTTTCAAGTCAAATTCAATCAATCTTGAGGTCACAATAATGGTTTGTCTCATTAAAAAAGTAAAAAAACCAGAAAGTAATGCAGCTCCAATTATTAAAAGAATGTTATTTAAAAGTTCAGATTTCACCAGAGATAAATCAGGCACAAGACCATTTTTATAATCTTCAGCAATATTTACAGATTCTCTAATAAGTTGAGGTACTTGTAATGCTAACACTTTGGAAAGGATGGTAATAACAATTCCAATAAGAAGTCTATATTTATATTTTATTAAGTATTTATTTAAGTATTGTAAGGCTTTCATAAAGAATTTAATGCTATTTCAATTTTGAATGCACGAAGATACATCAATAAAATTTTAATTTAATTGGTTTAAGATAGATTTAACTTTGTTTAAAAAACTAAAAACAGCATTTAATTTCTAAAAAATAGTAGTATTTTTGCCACGTTAAAATAAAAACAAAGTTCTTTAAAATGATAAACAGAAGACATATTAGAGTTAAAGTAATGCAATCGGTTTATGCGTTGCTACAATCTAAAAGTGACAACCTAAATAAGGAAGAGAAATTCTTATATGCAAGTATTGATAAAATGTATGATTTATATGCATTAATGCTTCGTTTATTTGTTGAAGTGAGAGATTTAGAAAAGAAGCATATTAAAATTTCTCAAAAAAAGTATTTAGCAACTGCAGAAGAATTAAAGCCAAACAGCAAATTTATAAATCTTGAAATTTTTAAATTATTGGATGAAAGCGTTTCGTTAAACACGCATTTAGACACTAATAATTTAAATTACTGGACTTTAGATAATGAATATATTCATGAAATATTAAAATTAACTAAAAAAAGTAAGCTGTATATTTCTTTTATGAATGCTGAAAAATCTTCATTTCAAGAAGAAAAAGAGTTTATTGTTGCTTTATTTAAAGAAATTATTGCTCCAAACGAGAAATTAGCTGATTATTTTGAAGATAAAAATATTAGTTGGGTTGATGATATACCATTTGTAAATACTTGGATTGTTAAAACTTTAAACCAAATTAAACCAGCACAAGCTTTTCATTTAGGAAACCTATATAAAGATATAGATGATAAAGAGTTTGTTCTTGATTTATTTAGAAAAGTAGTGTTAAACCATACTGAGTTTGAAAAAGAAGTAATAGATAAAACACCAAACTGGGATACAGATCGTATTGCTGAGATTGACATGATTTTAATAAAAATGGCGATTTGTGAATTTTTAAAATTTCCATCCATGCCAACTCGTGTTACTATCAACGAATATATTGAGATCTCTAAAGATTATTCTACTGAAAAAAGCAGCTTTTTTATTAATGGAGTTTTAGATAAAATACTAAAAGATTTTACCAATACAAAAAGATTAAATAAAATAGGGAGAGGCTTGTTATAATTTTATATTTTTACAAACAAAAACATTAAAAAATGAAAAGAATAACCATTATTTACATTGCAATATTAAGTTTACTAGTTATTTCTTGTAAAGAGAATGCAGCATCAAAAATTAATGATGCAAATTTAGAAACAGCAAAAGAAAGAGATGCTATAAACAACTTAGGTTTTGCAATTATTGAATTTGATAATACTGAATATGATTTTGGGACCATAAATGAAGATGATATTATTGATGGCGCTTTTAAAATTACAAATGCAGGTAAAGTAGATTTAATAATTTTGAGTGCTAAAGCATCTTGTGGTTGCACTGTTCCTGAATGGCCAAAAGAAGCTATTAAGCCAGGTGAATCAGCCGAATTAAAATTTTCATTTAATTCAAGAGGTAAACCGGGTGTGCAAAATAAATCTATTACACTTAAAACCAATACAGAAAAAATTACCGAAGTTATACGTATTAAAGGAACGGTAACACCTAAAAATAAATAAATTTAACTTAAAAATAAAATAAATGTTTACATCAATATTATTACAAATGGATATGAGTTCTTTGTCAGGTATGTTACCTTTCTTATTAATGTTTGTTGTTATTTATCTTTTTATGATAAGACCACAAATGAAACGAGCAAAAAATGAAAAATTATTCCAAGCATCTATTGAAAAAGGGAATAAAGTAATTACAACAAGTGGTATTCATGGAAAAATTTCCGATATTGTTGATAGTGACAATACCGTAATAATTGAAACTGGAGCCGGAAAAATTAAATTTGAACGCTCTGCAATTTCCATGGAACTTAGCAAAAAATTGCAAGCGCCTAAAGAAATTAAATAGGTGCATAGTACATATACAAAAAAAGTGAGCTTAAAGCTCACTTTTTTTGTATATTTAATACTTATATTAAAAAATGAAAACGAACTTAAAAAATTCTAAAATATCAATAATTAACAAAGGAAAGGCTAAAGTATTTATGTTTATTTTGGTACTAACTTCAATACTTTGGTTGTTAATTGAACTTTCTAAAATTTCAATAAGTACTGCTACATTTGCTGTTAAGTATGAAAATATACCTTTAGGAAAATTAATGCAAAGTAAGCCTCCTTCTGAAATAAAAATAGCATTAAAAGCTCCAGGATTTTTATTATTAAAATTTAAATTAAAAAATCAAAAAATCAAATTAAATTTAAAAAACTTTGTTAAAACAGATTCTAATTATTATTTGCTGCCAAACCAACAAATAACTTATTTAAATGCCCAATTACGAGGGGAAATTGAAGTTATTAGTGTTTTAAATGACACAATATTTGTTGAATTAGGAAGTTCTAAATCAAAAAAAGTACCTGTGAAGCCTTCGCTTGATCTTAAATTTAAATTGGGTTATAATTTAATTAATACTCTGAAAATTAATCCAGATTCAGTTGTAATTACTGGTTCACAAAAATTTGTTGATTCATTAAAAGAAATAGAAACTACTTCAATTAAACTATATGATATTTATAAAAATATAAATGTAGATGTAGCTTTAAAATTACCTTCTAAAAAATACAATTTAATTGTTTCCGCAGATAAAGTTAATATAATTGGTGAAGTTGATAAGTTTACTGAAGGAAGGTTTACCATTCCTGTATTAATTGTCAATAAACCTATAGATATTAAAATTAATACATTTCCTAAAGAAATAGAGGTTATTTACCAAGCAGGGCTTTCAAACTTTAATAAGATTACAGAAAACAGTTTTTCAGTTGTTTATGATTATGAAGAGTATAAAATTGATACTTTAAGGAAGTATTTAACTCCAATAATTCAACATAAAAGTGAATTTATCTCTTCAATAAGGGTGTATCCAAGTCAAATAGAATTTTTAATTCAAAAATGAAAGTAATAGGTTTAACAGGTGGTATTGGAAGCGGTAAAAGTACCGTTTTACAATTGTTTCAAGAATTTGGAACAGCTACTTATATTGCTGATATTGAAGCAAAAAAGTTAATGAATAGCAATAAAGAATTAATTAAACAAATTAAAGCAATTTTTGGAGAAAAAGCTTATTTGAATACTAAATTGAATAGGGAATATATTGCTGAAATAGCTTTTAAAGATAAAGCGAAATTAGCCATACTAAATAAGCTAGTGCACCCAAAAGTACAAGAGCACTTTGAGTGTTTTATTAAAAATTCAACTGCTGAAATGGTGATTTATGAATCGGCTATTTTGTTTGAAAGCGGTAGTAATACATTATGTGATTACATAATAACAGTAACCGCCAATTTTGAAGATAAAATTAAAAGAATTATAAAACGAGATGGGGTATCTGAACAACAAATTTTAGATAGGATGAAGCATCAATTGAATGATGATTTTAAAGTAAAAAATTCAAATTTTGTTGTTAGAAATAAAACAATAGAGGATACAAGAGAGCAAATTTTAACTATTTATAATATGATTAAGGGTATCGTATAAAATTTAGGAGATATCTTAATATATTGTTAAAATTTTATATTTTTTGTTAACTTAAGTTAAAAATTAACATAATTACTATTAAAAGTTTATTTTTGAACAATGAGAAAAAGGATATTTGTACTCATCATTATTTTAATGAGTATTGCCTTAATAGGTATTATTTCAGTTCAAGTATTTTGGATTAAAAACACCATACAAATTACAGAGGAGCAATTTACATCAAATGTTAAATTTGCTTTGGCTAAAGTTTCAGATGATATTAAACAAAGAGAATTTGAAAATTTTTATTTAAAATTATCAGATATTTATAAAGAGGGTGAAAAATTTAAGGAATCAGATATTCGAAATTTTATCTATGAAAAAATAGATACTGTTAATAATGAAAAATTCACTTATTCTCAAAGTATAATTGAACAAAACTATAAGGTTCCAACGGAGTTCTTTGAAAATGATTCTATAGACTTTAAAGAAATTTATAGTAAAGAACAAGTTGTAATTATTAAAGAGCATATTTTAGATAATGATAAAAGCATTAATGCTCCTGAAGAAAGATACATTAAAGTAGGAAGATTAGAAGGTGCTGAAAAATCGTCACTAGAAAATGTTTTTGATATTTCAGTAAGTAAACTACCTATTCATAAAAGAGTTAGTAATAGAGAAATTACTTACAGATTAAATAATGAACTTTCAAGTAGAGGGATTGATACAGATTTTAAATATGGCATTTATAGTAATGATTTAGCCACACAGGTAAAATCGGGCTATTTTAGGAAAGAAGTTGGGAAAAGCTATAAGGTGCCAATGTTTGCAGATAAGGATGGCAATAGTAACTTTCAATTGTTTGTTACATTTCCTGAAAAGAAAAATTTTATTTTATCATCAATTTATAAAATATTAGCACTTTCAGTATTTTTTATTCTAATTATAATTTTAGCTTTTGTTAGTGCATTGTATCAGTTAGTAAGACAAAAGCAGATTTCTGAAATAAAAACAGATTTTATTAATAATATGACACACGAGTTTAAAACTCCAATTGCTACAATAAATTTAGCTTTAGATGCTATTAAAAACCCCAAAATAATTAGTGACAATGAGAAAGTATTGCGCTATGTTAAAATGATAAGGGAGGAAAATAAAAGAATGCATACGCAAGTTGAAAATGTATTGAGAATTTCTAAATTAGAAAAAAATCAATTAGATGTTAGTAAGGAAAAAGTAGATTTACACGAAATAATAGAGGAAGCTATCACACATGTTGTATTATTAGTAAATGATAAGGGAGGTTCTATTAAAATGAATTTAAAAGCGAATTCAACAGCTATTTTGGCTAGTCAATTTCACCTAACAAATGTGATTGTTAATATATTAGATAATGCCATTAAGTATTCAGACGATGCTCCAACAATTGAAATTCTGACTGAAAATACAGAAAAGTATATTACAATTAAAATTAAAGATAATGGGATTGGAATGAATAAGAGTGTTCAAAAGAATATATTTAAAAAGTTTTATAGGGAAGAAAGAGGAAATGTTCACAATGTGAAAGGTCATGGTTTAGGGCTTTCATACGTAAAAAAAATAATTGAAATTCATCAAGGGGAAGTTTATGTTGAAAGTGAAAAAGGTATTGGAAGCACTTTTACGGTAAAATTGCCATTAATATAAATAAATAAAATATGGAAAATAAAAAGATTTTATTAGTTGAAGACGATCCAAATTTTGGAACAGTTTTAAAAGATTATTTATCATTAAATGATTATAATGTTACACTTGCAAAAGATGGGTTAGAAGGACTTATAATGTTTAAAAATGATGTTTATGATTTATGCATTTTAGATGTTATGATGCCTCGTAAAGATGGTTTCTCATTAGCAAAAGATATAAGAACTACTAATTTGGAAGTTCCAATTATATTTTTAACTGCTAAAACAATGAAAGAAGATGTATTAAAGGGATATCAGGCTGGTGCTGATGATTATTTGAATAAGCCTTTTGATTCAGAAGTTTTATTGTACAAAATAAAAGCAATATTGCAACGTAAGGAAGGTGATGAAAATGTTGAAGAAGATAAATTTGAATTTAAAATTGGGAAGTTTGATTTCAATTCTAAACTTCGTCATTTATCTTTTGATAATGGTGAACCTCAAAAATTATCTCCTAAGGAAAGCAAATTATTAAAATTGTTGACAATTTATAAAAATGATTTAATGCCTCGTGAGTTAGCTTTAACTAAAATATGGAGAGATGATAATTATTTTACATCACGTAGTATGGATGTGTATATTGCGAAACTTCGTAAATATTTGAAATTAGATGAAAATGTTGAAATATTAAATATCCATGGGGAAGGATTTCGACTCATTGAAAAATAATAACAATTATTAAACCTGCTTTATGCAGGTTTTTTTATGCTCAAATTAAACTATATTTGTTTTAAAATGAGTAATATGGCAAAATTAGTTAGAATGTATGAGGAAAATCCTAATGAACGAGAAATAGATAAAGTTGTTGAAGTATTAAAAAAAGGAGGCTTAATTATTTACCCTACCGATACGGTTTATGGTCTAGGTTGTGACATTACGAATACAAAAGCAATGGAAAAACTGGCAAAAATTAAAGGAGTTAAATTAGAAAAAGCTAATTTTTCATTCATTTGTTATGATTTGAGTAATCTATCAGATTATGTGAAACAAATAGATACGGCAACCTATAAAATTCTAAAAAAAGCATTACCAGGGCCTTATACGTTTATTTTACCAGGAAATAATAATTTACCAAAAGCATTTAAAAATAAAAATACAGTTGGTATAAGAATTCCAAATAGTAATATTATTAGGGAGTTG
>NZ_JBFFOE010000047.1:0-21540 GCF_041562875.1 Lutibacter sp.
AGTAATGCCAGGAGTACTTCAAGTTGAAGCGATGGCTCAATGCGGTGGAGTTTTAGTTTTAAGTTCAGTTCCTGACCCTGAAAATTACTTAACATATTTTATGAAAATGGATAAAGTTAAGTTTAAACAAAAAGTATTACCTGGTGATACTTTAATCTTTAGAGCAGAACTCATAACTCCTATTAGGAGAGGGATTTGTCATATGCAGGCTTGTGGATATGCAAACGGAAAATTAGTAGTAGAAGCAGAATTAATGGCTCAAATAGCCAGAAAACCTTAAAAAAAGAATGAATCAACCTTTAGCATATATACATCCAGGCGCAAAAATAGCGACCAATGTAGTAGTAGAACCTTTTACAACAATTCATAACGATGTAATTATTGGTTCGGGTACATGGATTGGATCTAATGTAACAATCATGGAAGGCGCAAGAATTGGTAAAAATTGTAGGATTTTTCCAGGAGCAGTAATTTCTGCGATTCCTCAAGATTTAAAATTTGATGGAGAAGATTCTCTAGCTATTATTGGTGATAATACCACAATTAGAGAGTGTGTAACTGTTAATAGAGGAACAAAAGCACTTGGAAAAACTCAAATAGGAGATAATTGCTTAATTATGGCAACTTCACATGTTGCCCATGATTGTGTAGTTGGTAATAATTGTATTTTAGCCAATGGTTCAATTATCGCAGGCCATGTAACCATTGGAGATTATGCAATTTTAAGTGGTTTAGTAGCTGTACATCAGTTTATCCATATTGGCGAACACGCACTAGTATCAGGAGGTTCATTAGTAAGAAAAGACGTTCCTCCATTTTCTAAAGCAGGAAAAGAGCCTATATCATTTATTGGTATAAATTCAATTGGACTAAGAAGACGTGGTTTTGAGACTGAAAAAATTAGAGAAATTCAAAATATATTCAGATTATTATATCAAAAAAATTACAATACCACACAAGCTTTAGAAAAAATTGAGGCTGAAATGGAAGCAACAAAAGAAAGAGATCAAATCATACTTTTTATTAAAAATTCACAAAGAGGAATTATGAAAGGTTATACAGGTAGTTAATTAATAAAGAATTAAAAATATAAAAGTTAACAACATAAAACTAAAATAAATGGCAACAACATCAGATATTAGAAACGGATTGTGTTTAAGATATAATAATGATATTTTTAAAGTAGTTGAATTTTTACATGTAAAACCAGGTAAAGGACCTGCATTTGTTAGGACTAAAATGAAAAGTTTATCAACTGGAAAAGTATTAGATAATACATTTCCGGCAGGTAGAAAAATTGAAGATATTAGAGTAGAGACTCGTAAATATCAATATTTATACCCAGAAGGTGATATTTTTCACTTTATGAACACAGATGATTACAATCAGATTACACTTGGAAGAGAAACCCTTGATGCTCCAGATCTTTTAAAAGAAGGTGAAATAGTAACTGTTATATTTAATACAGAAGATAGTATGCCTCTTTCAGTAGATATGCCAGCTAGCGTAATTTTAGAAGTTACACATACAGAACCTGGAGTAAAAGGAAATACAGCAACCAATGCAACTAAACCAGCAACTGTAGAAACAGGCGCAAGTGTAAATGTCCCTTTATTTATTAATGAAGGAGATAAAATTAAAGTTGATACGGCAAAAGGATCATATTTAGAACGTGTTAAAGAATAAAAAAATATGAAATTTCCTCGTATTTATAGTTTAGACGAAATTGCAGAATTAATAGGAGCTACTTCTGTTGGCCCTGCTAACTTTCCAATATTAGGTTGTAATGAAATTCATGTTGTTGAAGCTGGGGACATCGTTTTTGTAGACCATCCTAAATATTACGATAAAGCTTTAGAATCTAAAGCAACAGTGGTGTTAATTAATAAAAAAGTAAATTGTCCCCAAGGAAAGGCCTTACTAATATCTGATGATCCGTTTAGAGATTTTAATAAATTAACAAAATATTTCAATCCGTTTAAATTTTCAAATTCTTCAATAGCTACAACAGCTATTATTGGTGAAAACACCATAATACAACCAAATGTTTTTGTAGGAAATAATGTTATAATAGGTGAAAATTGTATAATTCATCCAGGTGTAATTATATATGATAATTGTAAGATTGGAAATAATGTAACTATTCATGCTGGGAGTATTTTAGGTGCAGATGCATTTTACTATAAAAAGCGCGCTACAGGATATGATAAATTAATATCTGGTGGAAGTGTAATTATTGAAGACAATGTAGATATTGGGGCTCTTTGTACTATAGATAGAGGTGTTTCAGGAAATACAACAATAAAAAAAGGAACCAAAATAGATAATCAAGTCCAAATTGGTCATGACACTATAGTTGGAGAAAAATGTTTAATTGCTTCACAAACGGGAGTTGCTGGTTGTGTTATTATTGAAGATGAAGTTACGCTATGGGGACAAGTAGGTACAAACAGCGGAATTACTATTGGCAAAGGAGCCGTTATTTTGGGTCAAACTGGAGTAACTAAATCTGTTGTTGGAGGGAAAACTTATTTTGGAACTCCAATAGATGAATCAAGGAAAAAGTTAAAAGAAATGGCTCAAATAAAACAATTAATTAAAAAGTAAAAAAAGTATTATTTTTTATACTCAGAACATAGAAAAAATTACTTTTGTATAAGTTAAATCCTTTTAATAAAAAAATATACTTCAATGAGTGTTTTAGTAAATAAAAATTCAAAAATAATTGTACAAGGTTTTACAGGTGGAGAAGGTACATTTCACGCAACTCAAATGATTGATTACGGGACTAATGTAGTAGGAGGTGTTACACCAGGTAAAGGAGGACAAATGCATTTAGATAGACCTGTTTTTAACACTGTGCAAGATGCTGTTGATCAAGTTGGAGCAGATACTTCAATAATTTTTGTACCACCAGCATTTGCTGCAGATGCAATTATGGAAGCTGCTGCAGCAGGAATAAAAGTAATTATATGTATTACTGAAGGTATTCCAGTTGCTGATATGGTAATAGTTAAAGCTTATATTGATAATAAAGATTGTAGATTAATTGGACCAAATTGTCCTGGAGTTATTACTGCAGAAGAAGCTAAGGTTGGTATTATGCCAGGTTTTATTTTCAAAAAAGGTAGAGTTGGAGTTGTTTCTAAATCAGGAACTTTAACATATGAAGCAGCTGATCAGGTAGTAAAAAAAGGATATGGAATTTCAACTGCCATCGGTATTGGTGGAGATCCAATTATTGGAACTACAACTAAAGAAGCTGTTGAATTATTGATGAATGATGATGAAACGGATTTAATTGTTATGATTGGTGAAATTGGTGGTCAACTTGAAGCAGAAGCAGCACGTTGGGTAAGAGCTAATGGAAATAAAAAACCTGTTGTTGGTTTTATTGCCGGTCAAACTGCTCCAAAAGGTAGAACAATGGGGCACGCTGGTGCAATTGTTGGCGGTGCTGATGATACTGCACAAGCAAAAATGGCAATTTTAAGAGAGAATGGTATTCATGTAGTTGAGTCTCCTGCAAAAATTGGAGAAAAAGTTGCTGAAATATTAGGATAAAATTATTTATAACATGATTTAAAAGCTTCCTTTATGGAGGCTTTTTTTATACAAATGTGTATATTTGATTTATTGAAAATTTATAAATGTAAGTAAAGATTAAAATATGAAACTTTTAGAAAATAAAACAGCATTAATTACAGGTGCAACCAGAGGAATAGGAAAAGGAATTGCAGTAACATTTGCAAAACAAGGTGCAAATGTCGCTTTCACATATAGTTCTTCAGTAGAAGCAGCTCAAGAACTTGAAAAAGAGTTGGAGTCATTTGGTGTAAAAGCAAAAGGATACCAATCTAATGCAGCAAATTTTGATGCTGCACAGGAATTGGCTACTGAAGTTTTAAAAGAGTTTGGAACTATTGATGTACTAATAAACAATGCAGGAATTACTAAAGATAATCTGTTAATGCGTATTTCTGAAGCAGATTTTGACACTGTAATTGAAGTGAATTTAAAGTCAGTTTTCAATTTAACAAAAGCTGTTATTAGACCAATGATGAAACAAAGATCAGGTTCTATTATAAATATGAGTTCAGTAGTTGGGTTAAAAGGAAATGCAGGCCAAGCTAACTATGCTGCATCAAAAGCTGGGATTATTGGATTTTCTAAGTCTGTAGCATTAGAATTAGGGTCAAGAAATATTAGAAGTAATGTAATTGCCCCTGGATTTATTGAAACTGAAATGACAGCCATTTTGCCTGAAGAAACTGTGAAAGAATGGACAAATGCTATTCCGTTAAAACGTGGTGGAACTCCAGAAGATGTTGCAAATGCATGTGTATTTTTAGCATCGGATATGAGTTCATATATTACTGGGCAAACTTTAAGTGTTGATGGAGGAATGCTAACTTAAAAAGTTAAAATTTCTTTTCGGTTAATGGATGAAACCAAAGTGAAAAGAATGCAGAATAACTTAAAACTTGCATTGAATAATTAAAATGAATACTGAAACGTTGTTATTTATAGGATTAGTTTTTTTTGCGGCTTTATTGATAGCTATATTTCAATATATTTTTAAAAATAAAGAAACAAGCCAATTGAAATATTGGCTTTCTTTTTTAAGATTTTTAACCTATTTCAGCGTTCTATTATTAATTATTAATCCTTCAATAAAAAAAAACAAAACTGAAATTGTAAAACCTAATTTGGTTATTACTGTTGATAATTCAACTTCAATTAAATATAACTTCCAAAATGTTGAAGTAAATAAACTCGTTAATTTATTTAAAAATGATATAGAATTAAATGAGAAGTTTTCAATAGATTACTATAGCTTTGGAAATAATGTATCAGTTTTAGATTCTTTGAAATTTAATGAAAATCAAACAAATTTAAGTTTGCCTTTTGAAGAGTTTTCTAAATTATATAAAACGAAAAGTGCTCCAGTTATAGTAATTACTGATGGGAATCAAACGGTTGGAAATAACATTGAGTTTGTAAATTATAAAAATCCAGTTTTCCCATTTATAATTGGTGATACAACGGTTTTTGAAGATATTTATATACGTCAGTTAAATGTAAATAAGTTTACCAATTTAAAAAATAAATTTCCTGTAGAATTATTTATAAATTATGTTGGAACTAAATCAGTTATTAAAAAAATAAACATTTTTAATAAAGGTAAAATTATATATAGCAATGAACTTCAATTTTCAAAAACTTCAGCTATAAAAACGGAATCATTTCTTTTAACAGCGGAAGAGAAAGGAATAAATTATTATACCGCAAAAATTGAAGAGCTTGATAATGAGAAAAATAAGATAAATAATTCAAAAAGTTTTAGCATAAATGTTATTGAAGAAAAATCTAAAATTTTAATTTTAACTTCTATAATTCATCCAGATTTAGGAATGTTGAAAAAGTCTATAGAAAGTAATGAACAACGATCTGTTACAATTTCAAATATTTTAGATTTTAAAGGTGATTTATCTGATTATCAATTGATTGTTTTAAACCAGCCATCAAAGGAATTTAAAGATGTTTTTGAAGCTATTAGTGCTAAGAAGTTAAATTATTTTATCATTACAGGACTTAGTACTGATTGGGTGTTTTTGAATAAAACACAACATAATTTCTCAAAAAATGCAATTTCTCAACCTGAAAATTATCGCCCAGTATTTAATTCAAATTTTGCTAATTTTTTAAGTGATGATATTGGATTTTTAAATTTTGCACCATTAGATGATTACTTTGGAGATATTACATTTTTTGTGCCATATCAAGCGTTATTATACCAACAAATTGGAACCATTAAAACTGAAAAACCGTTATTAGTAAACTTTGAAAACAACAACCAGAGGAGTGCTATTTTATTGGGAGAGAACATATGGCGATGGAGAATGAATAGTTATAATGAAGCCAAAACTTTTGAATTTTTTGATGGCTTTATCTCTAATTTAATTCAGTATTTAGCTTCTAATCAAATGGATAAAAGGTTATTGGTTACTATTGAACCCATTTTTTATGCGAATGAAACAATAGAAATTTCAGCAACTTATTTAGATAAGAATTTTAATTTTGATTCCAGAGCAAAATTGTGGTTAACTGTTTCTAATAAAGCAGCTAATTATCTTCAGAAAATTCCTTTTTCAGTATTAGATAGTAGGTTTATAGCTGAAATATCAAACCTTCCATCGGCAGAATATTCATATTCAGTATCTGTTGAAAATCAAATTTTAACAGCGTCAGGAAGTTTTAAAATACTACCTTTTGAAGTTGAACAGCAGTTTGTAAATTCTAATGATTCTGCATTAAAATTAATGGCAGCTAAATCAAATGGAACTATTTATTATTCTAACGAAGAGGATAAACTCATTGATAACTTGAAATCTGATAAACGTTTTAAAAGTATTGAGAAATCAGACACCATTAAAACTTCTTTAATAAATTGGAAATGGATTTTAGGCTTTATTTTATTTTTACTGTCAACTGAGTGGTTTGTGAGAAAGTATCACGGTAAAATTTAAGTTGAATTTTATTAATTTTGCAACTGATTTTAAAATTACATCATTCATATTATCCTTAATTGCTTTAGTTCAAAGTTATAATTTTTATTTAGATGATTTTAATAAAGTTACAAACTTAACTAAAGATATTTCCAGCAATTGGTTTCTAAAAACTAGCAACTGTTAAAGACTGGGTTAAGATTGTACAAAAATTTGGCGAACTATTTATGGGGAGTATAACATAGAGTTTAGGTGAAATTTCTCTATAAGATGTATTCTAATATCAGCACCTTTTTTATTCAAGATTTTAGGTTCTAAACTTCTGGTATTCAAATCAATTATAACTTTTAGTTGTGTGATTAGAGTAACACTAATTAGCAATAATGTTTAGTATATTTATGTAGTAAATTTCTAAGAATAATTTGTCTAATAAGAATTAATTATAATTACATTGAAAATTGTTATTAAATTGTTCATTTTTAATAGAAAATAAACCGAATATTTACAAAAATTTAAATTGTTGTTAGTCGAGTTTTAATTATGTTCAAAAGTTTAGCAGTCATATTGTCATTCACAATCTTACTCCAGAGCTTTAATATACAGCTTAATGATTTTGATAAAATCCCAAATCTTTTCAATCATTTATCTCAACATTTAGAAAGAGGAGATAGCTTTTCAGGTTTTATTACAATGCACTATGGTTGTGAATTAAACAAGCATCAAAATGAACATAAAGAACATCAAAAATTACCTTTTAAACACCAAAATTTAGAGAGCCATACTCAGATGGTTTTTATACCATCGATTTTTAAAGGTATAAATACACAAATAGAAATTTCTTCAAAAAAAACTGGTTTCAATTATTCTGAACCATTAGCTCATTTATTTTCGAATTACATATTTCAGCCGCCAAGGACTGCATAATTTTATTGTTTTAATAATTATAATGAAAGTCATTTAATTGATTTTCAACACTATTAATTACTAACTAATTAAATTATGCTACAAAAAATCATTAAGGTCAGTATTGAAAATAAATTGATCATTTTATTAATAACTGCAGCAATTTTTGCATTTGGTTTATTTTCACTTACACAAATACAAATTGGGGCAGTACCTGATATTACAAATAATCAAGTACAAGTTATCACAACTTCAAGAAATTTATCTACCCAAGATGTAGAACAATTTATCACCTATCCAGTTGAATTAGAAATGGCTAATTTACCTGGAGTTCAAGAAATTAGGTCAATTTCAAAATTTGGATTATCAGTAGTTACCATTGTTTTTGACGATGCTATAGGTACTTATTTACCTAGACAATTAATTTCTGAAAAAATTAAAACTGCCGCTGATAAAATTCCTGAAGGTTTTGGGACTCCTGAAATGGGACCAATTACAACAGGTTTAGGTGAAATTTATCAATATATATTAGATACAAAACCAGGATTTAAAGATAAATATTCTCCAATGGAGTTAAGAACACTACAAGACTGGGTAGTGAAACGACAACTGTCTGGAATTCCCGGTGTAGTTGAAGTAAATACTTGGGGTGGCTTTTTAAAGCAATATGAAGTTGCAATAAATCCTGAGAAATTAAAATCAATGAATATTAAAGCCACTCAAATTATTGATGCTTTAGAAATGAATAATAGTGTAGCTGGTGGTGGTTATATTGAAAAAACAAATGAGAGTTTCTTTGTGCGCGGTGAAGGAATGATAAAATCTATAGAAGATATTGAAAATATTGTTATAAAAAATGTGGATGGAATTCCAGTTTTAATTAAAGATGTAGCAGAAGTCAATTTTGGTTTTGCAAATAGGTTTGGTGCAATTACTGGGAATGGAGAAGGAGAAAAGGTTTTAGGTCAGGTAATGATGTTAAAAGATGGTGATTCAAACAAAGTTATTGAAGCTGTAAAAGAGCGTGTTGCTGAAATTCAAAAAACGTTGCCTGAAGGGGTTTTTATAAATGGTTTTTTAGAACGAAGTGAGCTAATTGGCAAAACCACCTTTACAGTTGCTGAAAATTTAATACTGGGAGTTATTATTGTAATTTTTGTAGTAATACTGTTGTTAGGCAGTTTCCGATCTGGTTTGGTGGTTGCTTCAGTAATACCTTTAGCCTTATTGTTTACATTATCCATGATGTACATATTTGGAGTTGATGCTAATTTAATGAGTTTAGGAGCCATAGATTTTGGTATTATTATAGATGGAGCTGTTATTATTGTTGAATTTATAGCATTTAAAATTACCGGTAACAGAACTGAGTTAATGCAATTATCAAAAAGCGAAAGGCAAGATAGCATTGATGAAATTACTTATAAGAGTAGTTCTAAAATGATGACTTCTGCAATATTTGGGCAGCTTATAATTTTAATTGTTTTTATTCCAATTTTGTCATTAAGTGGTGTTGAAGGAAAAATGTTTAAGCCAATGGCAATGGCATTTAGTTTTGCTCTAATTGGTGCAATGTTTTTATGTTTTACATATGTTCCGGTTATTGCATCTATCTTTTTAAAACCTGAAAAAGTTTCTAAAAACAACATTTCACAACGTTTAATGAATTTCTTTTTAAGTCTCTATGAACCAACAATTAAATGGGCTTTACATCATAAAAACGTTGTTATAATTTCATCTGTAGCTTTATTAATAGCAACGGGTATACTTTTTACCAGGATGGGAGGTGAGTTTATACCAACTTTAGATGAAGGAGATTTTGTAATTCAGCCAGTATTAAAAACAGGTACTTCATTATCTAGAACTGTAGAAATTACAACACAAATTGAACAAATATTATTAGATAACTTTCCTGAAGTAGACCAAGTTGTATCACGTATTGGTGCTGCGGAAGTTCCAACAGACCCTATGTCTATGGAAGAAAGTGATGTTATTATAAAATTAAAACCGAAAGGTGAATGGGTTTCAGCAGATTCAAAAGATGAATTAGCTGATAAGTTTAAAGAAAAGTTATCGATAATTCCTGGAGTAGATTTTGAATTTACACAACCTATTGAAATGCGTTTTAATGAATTAATTACGGGTGTTAGGGCCGATGTTGCTATCAAAATATTTGGAGATGATTTAGCAATTTTAGCTAAAAAGGCTGATGAAATTAAAACTAAAATTGCAAATGTTGAAGGCGCTGCTGACATTATTGTTGAAAAAATTGATGGATTGCCGCAAATGTCAGTTACTTACAATAGAAAAAAAGTAGCTCGTTACGGATTAAATATTCAGGATTTAAATCAAGTGGTTTCAATGGCTTTTGCTGGACAAACATTAGGAAATGTTTTTGAAGGTGAACGTAGATTTGATTTGGTAGTACGTTTACAACCAGAATTTAGAAAAGATATTGAGAATCTTAAAAATTTATATGTTGATGCTCCATCTGGAAATAAAATTCCATTGCATGAATTAGCAACTATTGAATACACAAAAGGACCTGCGAAAATATCAAGAGATGATACTAAAAGGCGTATTGTTATTGGTGTAAATGTTCGAAATAGAGATATGGAATCTGTGGTTAAAGATATTCAGAAAATTATAGAAGATCAAGTAAAATTACCCGTTGGATATACGGTTTCTTATGGCGGACAATTTGAAAATTTAAACAGTGCTAAAGCACGTTTAAAAGTAGCTGTCCCAATTGCTTTATTGTTGATATTTATACTTTTACACTTTGCATTTAAATCTATGAAAGAAGCATTAATGGTGTTTTCAGCAATTCCTTTATCTGCTGTTGGTGGTGTTTTATTTCTATGGATTAGAGGTTTACCATTTAGTATTTCAGCAGGTGTAGGATTTATTGCACTGTTTGGTATTGCAGTATTAAACGGTATTGTACTTATTGAACATTTAAAAGAATTAAAAGAACGAGGTATGGACAACGTATATGAACGAATATTATTAGGGACAAAAGAACGTTTACGTCCGGTTATTTTAACTGCTACAGCTGCTGCATTAGGATTTTTGCCAATGGCAATTTCAACCAATGCAGGAGCAGAAGTTCAAAGACCGTTAGCTACTGTAGTAATTGGTGGATTAATAACAGCAACTATTTTAACATTAGTTGTTTTACCAGTGTTATACTCAATTTTTGATACTAAAGAATTTAAAATAAAAAGGAAGAAAAAATTCAAACCTACCATTATATTGTTATTTCTATTAGCTCCAGTTATTGGTTTTTCTCAAGAAAAAACAATTTCTATGGAGGAAGCTATTTCAATTGCAATTGATAATAATGTGGAGTTAACAATTAAACAATTAGAAGTTAATAGAAGCGATAAATTGATAAATAGTGCTTTTGAAATTGATAAAACCAAAGTCTATTATATTTATGATAAAACTAATTTAGGAATTGATGGAAAACCTCTTGAAACATATGGGGTAGATCAAACTATTGAATTTCCATCTGTTTATTTTGCTAAAAAGAAAGTGAATAAAATCAATTCAAATTTAACAGAGTTAAACTATCAATTTGCAAAAGATAATTTAATTAAAAATGTTTCAAAAGCATATACTAATATTGTTTATTTAAATCAAAAAAAGCAACATTTGACTGGTGTGGATAGCTTATATAAAAATTTCTCAAAAGCAGCTAAACGAAAGTTTGAATTAGGAGAGTCTAACTATCTAGAAATGATAACTTCACAATCTAAACATAAACAATTTACAATGCAGTTAGAAGCGCTTCAGAATGATATAAACATTGCATATGAAGAGTTTTATTTGATGCTTCAATCTGATGAAAAATTTAAAATTTATGAAGCTGATTTATCAAAAATTGAACTTAATAATTTAGACCTAGATAACCATTTAATCAATCGTTATTATATGGAAAATAGTAAGTTGTTTAAAGCAAAAAAGGGCGTAGAAAAACAGCAATTATTACCTGATTTACATTTCAATTATTTTAATAGTAAAGATTTAGCCGCAAATGCTTCTGTAAATAGTTTTCAGGCTGGTATTTCAATTCCTATATTTTTCTTTGGAAAATCAACTAAAATTGGAGCAGCAAAAATTGAAGAAGATATTGCGAATGAATTGGTAATTGATTCAAATTTAAAATTAAGATCTAAGTACATAAATTTATTGGAAGAACTTAAAAAGAATGAATCTCAGCTAAATTATTTTGATGAAAGTGGAGAACATTTAGCCTCAGAAATTTTAAAAACAGCGAAACTGAGTTATAAAAATGGTGAAATTGATTTTTTTCAATACATACAAAGTATTGAAACTTCAAATGAAATAAAAATTAATTATCTAAACAATTTAAACAGTTACAATCAAATTGCATTGGAACTAAATTATATAAACTTATAAGACCATGAAAAAACATATATTAAATAGCTTTATTTTTCTTTTAACTATTGGATTAACAGCATCTTGTGATTCTTCAAAGAAGAGTGAAAATGAAGTTGAAATATCAAAAAATATTGAAACTTTTATTGAAATAACTCCATCTCAATTTGAAAGCGCAAAAATGGAATTGGGGAAAGTTATTAAACAAACGTTTGCTGAAAGTATTAAAACAAATGGATATATAGATGTTCCACCATCAAATAGAGCAAAGGTAAGTGCAATTATGGGCGGTTATATTAAAAATGCACCTCTTTTAATTGGTGATAAAGTTAAAAAAGGGCAGTTACTTTTAACCATAGAAAATCCTGATTTTATAGAAATTCAGCAAAATTATGCTGAAATTCATGAACAATTAACGTATTTAAAATCGGAAAATGAGCGTCAGAAAACTTTATTTGATGAAAATATTTCTTCTGAAAAAAACTATCTAAAAGCTGAAAGCACCTATAAAAGCACCTTGGCTTTATTCAAAGGATTATCCCAAAAATTACAATTAATGAATATAAATCCTGCAAATGTGAGATTAGGTAATTTTACATCAACAATAGGGATTTATGCACCAATAAGTGGTAGTGTTACAAATGTTTACACTAATTTAGGTGAATTTAAAAATTCTTCAGAAGTTTTATTGGAAATTATAAATAATGAGCATAAGCATCTTGAATTAATTGTATTTGAAAAGGATATTTTAAATGTAAAAGAAGAACAGCAAATTATATTTAGTATACCAGAATCTTCTTCAAAAAAATACAATGCTGAAGTTCATTTAGTTGGTAAATCAATAGATGAAAATAGAACGGTAAAAGTACATGGACATTTAGAAGATGAGAATGAACCATTTTTAGTAGGAATGTTTGTGGAAGCTGAAATTATTACAAATTCAACAGATAAATTAGCGCTACCAGTAAGTAGTATTCTTGAAGAAAATGACAATTATTTTGTGTTAGTTTTAAAAAGTAAAAATGAAAATGCGTATCAATTTGAAAAAGTAAGAATTATGATTGGGACTAAAAATGAAAATTGGATTGAAGTTAAAGATTCAAACTTAAATGAAAAAGAAATATTAATAAAAGGGGCATTTCTACCTTTAGAATAGTAAAATTATATTTATACTAAATTAATGGTTTCTGTTTCGTATTTTTGTATAAATTTAAAATTTATAAAATGAGCAATAACGGACAATTACAATTACCCAAAACTTTAATGCCTATTATATTAATAGGTATTGTACTAATTATATTTTTATCAAAATCAACAGTAACTATTGATGCTGGTGAAGCAGGTGTTTTATGGAAACGTTTTGATGGAGGTGTAGTAATAAATGAAGATCCTTTAGGCGAAGGTTTCCACATTGTGGCCCCTTGGAATACAGTAATAGTTTATGAAGTACGTCAACAAGAGTTATTTGAAAAAATGAAAGTACTTTCTTCAAACGGTTTAGATATTATTTTAGAAACATCATCTTGGTATATGCCTAGACCACAAGATTTAGGTAAATTACATCAAGAAAAAGGAGAAAACTATTTAGAAAGAGTTATTAAGCCAACACTTCGTTCTGCGGCGCGTTCTGTAGTTGGACGTTATACTCCTGAACAATTGTATGCAAGTAAAAGAGATGTAATTCAAAGTGAAATTTATGATGAAGCTAAGAAAATTTTAGATGGTCAATACATTGAATTAAATGAAGTTTTAGTTAGAGATGTTACATTACCTGCAACAATTAAAGATGCAATTGAACGTAAATTAAAGCAAGAACAAGAATCTTTAGAATATGAATTTAGATTGGTTACAGCTGCCAAAGAAGCTCAAAAACAAATAATTGAAGCTAAGGGTAAAGCAGATGCTAATAAAATTTTAAGTGCTTCATTAACCGATAAAATCTTACAAGATAAAGGTATTGAAGCAACATTAGAACTTGCAAAATCTCCTAACAGTAAAGTTGTTATTGTTGGAAGTTCTAAAGATGGTTTGCCATTAATTTTAGGGAATAATTAAAAGTTATTACTTCAAACAAAAAAAAGCAACCAATTGGTTGCTTTTTTTTGTTTGAAGTAATTAGTCTCTATCAACTTCTTTTATGGTACTTCCTTTTTTAATTGCTTTATGGTTTTCATAACACAATAAAATAGCTTCAATTAACTGTAAATCACTAGCTGATTGAATAAAATAATCAGAATAATTACACTCATTTAATAATTCATTTAGTTCTTGGGCATCCAGTTCCAAATACTCCATCATTAGTTCTCTATTGAACTTTCCTTCTAACATTGTTCTTAATTGATCATCACTTCTCAATTTTTTTAATTTTTTTAATTGTTTAGGTTTCTTACCAAACATATTATAAACAAAATCAATAGGTTTAAATAAAGCATCAATTGGGGAAGTGTAATTTTTACTATTGCTAGATCCTACTTCATAAGTTTGAGGTAAACCAACTATATGAATACGAGAATATTTGTCTTTAGGTACATTTTTGGCATCAATTTCTAATACTCCAATTAGTTTATTAGATTTAACAACTACTTCATTTAATTGCTCTGTTCTTTCGTTTAATTCAATAACTAATTCATTTCCTTTTAATAAATCGTTCGTAATTTTTAATTTGATGGATTCAAATCCTAAATAAGAAATATAAAGTGTGTCATTTGCTTTAGTTTCAATTTCAAAATAACCTTCATCATTAGTAACTGATCCAATTACAGAATTTAAATTGAATAAATTAGCCCCAATTAAAGGTTTTTTATCAAGATTATTAACTACTTGACCTTTTAAAAATAGGGTTGAATAAGTAGCGCTTAAGCTATCCGTTTTTTTTGGTTCTTGAGAATAGGCTTTAATTGATATAAAAATTAAAGCAATATATATTGTATTTTTTAACATATGCAATAATAATAATTAATAGTTATAATTGTGTTAAAGAAAAAATAAAAATATCGATTTTAATAAAACTAAACACTAATATTTAGATAAAAAAAAGACCTATAATTTTCATAGGTCTTTTTTACTTTAAAATATTTATAACTTTTAATCTTCATCCAAGTCTGAATGTTCTTCAAGTAAGTTTTTAAGAAAGTCTGCAAATGCAGCATTACCATCATCATTATTTGGGTTAATTTCAATGATTCCATTTCCATTCCCATCAGTAACTCCACTAAAATCAACTGTTGATGCTGCTCCAAAAATAGCACTTAAATCAAAATTAATTGTAGCAATTTCAGTAGTTCCATTAACAACAATATCTATAGTACTATTCACATAATCAACTTCAACTTCTTCTTCAATATCATGCCAAAAAACAAAAGGAATACCATTAAGATCACCTTTAATTTGAATAGATTTTCCAAACATATCGCTTAATTCATTTACACTTTTATGCAATTTGAATTGAATTTTGTCATAAACTGCAATAGGTAAATCAACAGAAGTTATATCAATTGCAACATTTCCAGATGATAAATCTAACTCAAAAGGTCCTTGAAGTTCAATTTCAGAGTGTAAATTTTCATTTTCCAAATCATCGTCTTTCATATCAAATTCAATTTCTTTGATATTGATAATAAAACCCGAAATTGTAATTACAGCATTATTTTTTTGAGCAAGTGAACTGTTTTTTGCAGCAGGATTTAGTGTTGCTTTGGCTTTTAAAGATACATTATCTGCACTTGAATCACTACTGCAAGAGAAAGTGATAAAAGCTACAATAAATGTTAAAATAATTTGAATATTTTTTTTCGTATTCATTTTTAAGGGTTTAATGAGTTAATATATTATTATAACCGATGAGAGTTAAAAAACCCTACCTAAAAAGATAAAAATAAATATTTGAATCATTTATTATTAAATCTGGTCTCTATTATATTGATATTTGATTAATTTTGCCAATATGGTAAAAGATATTCAGCTTAGAGTAAAAATTGAAGAAGTGGCTAAAGAAGGTATTTTAAAAAAATTAGCTGCAATTCATTTAGGTATTCATGAAAATGAAATTAATGGGATAAAAGTTTTAAGAAAATCTATTGATGCCAGAAAGTCTCAAATTATTTTTAATTATAAAATAGCTGTTTATATTCAAGAAATAGTACCTGAAACTTCTGAATATTCATTTGAATATAAAGATGTTTCTTCATCAAAGGAAATTCATATTATAGGTTTTGGGCCAGCAGGAATGTTTGCAGCTTTACGCTGTATAGAGTTAGGTTACAAGCCTATAGTTTTAGAGCGAGGTAAAAATGTAAAAGATAGACGCCGTGATTTACGTGCTATTAATCAATTTCATATTGTTAATGAAGATTCAAATTATTGTTTTGGTGAAGGTGGCGCTGGGACGTATTCAGACGGAAAACTTTACACGAGAAGTTTAAAACGTGGCGACGTGAGAAGAATCTTTGAAAACTTAGTTTTTCATGGTGCAACAGAACAAATTTTGGTTGACGCACATCCTCATATAGGTACCAATAAATTGCCAAATGTAGTAACCAATATTCGTGAAACTATATTAAAATATGGTGGAGAAATTCACTTTGAAAGTAGAGTGATAGATTTTACGATAAAAGAAAATAAAATTTGCGCTATTCAATTGCAAAATAATAAAGAAATGACAGTGGAAAGTGTCATTTTAGCAACTGGACATTCGGCTAGAGATATTTACTATTTATTGCATAGAAAAAATATAAATATTGAAGCAAAATCATTTGCAATGGGTGTTAGAGTTGAACATCCTCAACAAATTATTGATTCCATTCAGTACCATTGTAAAACTGAGCGAAATGCGCTGTTGCCAGCAGCTTCTTACAGTTTAGTTCAGCAGGTTAAAGATAGAGGTGTTTATTCATTTTGTATGTGTCCTGGAGGTTTTATTGTACCTGCGGCAACAGCTAATGGAGAAGTTGTAGTAAACGGCATGTCACCTTCAAAAAGAAATAGTCAGTTTGCAAATTCTGGGATTGTAGTTGAAATTAATGTTGAAAAAGATTTACAAAAGTACCATCAGTTTGGAGTTTTAAAAGGGTTAGAATTTCAAAAGGATTTAGAAAAAATGGCATTTACAGCAGGTGGGGGAACACAGGCTGCACCAGCACAGCGATTAACAGATTTTGTAACAGGGAAATTATCTGCTAATTTAAATGCAACTTCATATCAACCAGGATTAACTTCAGCACCTTTACACAGTTTATTGCCATCATTAATAGGAACAAGATTAAGAACTGGTTTTGAAGCTTTTGGTAGAAAAATGAGAGGTTATTATACTGAAGAAGCTAATGTAATTGGTGTTGAATCTCGTACATCTTCACCTATAAAAATTCCAAGAAATGAAAATTTAGAACATCCACAAATAAAAGGATTTTTTCCTTGTGGAGAGGGTGGAGGCTATGCCGGTGGAATTGTTTCAGCTGCTATGGATGGCGAACGATGCGTTGAAGCAGCCATAAAACGCCTTAACAACTAATTATTTAAGTATTAAAAATTGATTACTTTTTTAAGTATATAGGAAGTAGCTTTTCTATTCCATAAGAAACTCGTGCTTCACAATCTAGGATATTTCCTTCAAATTTCAACTTTTTAGGAATAGCAAAGTAGAAAATTCCTTTTGCTTTAGCCATTTTTTCAAATTTATTGGAAGCTTTTTTAGATAAATTATCATATAAAGGTTGAAGTAGTTCACATTGTTCATTAAATCCGTGGTTTATATCCCATTCTTTAGCTTTTTCACCTACTAATAATTCATTTGAAAAATAATTTTTTTTCAATTTAGGAAATGCATCTGAAAACACTTTTTTTGATCCTTCACTTGCAAATTGCACTACCTCCTTATTTCTAACAATAAAAATACGATAAAAGTTCATTTCTAATTTAGCCAATTGATTTGCTGCTATGGCAGCAATTCCAATCCATTGTATTTCATGTCCTAGTTGTATTCTTTTTGCATCAAACCATTTATAAAAATCTCTTATTTCTTTAATGGTTTTATATTTCTCAAATCCATTAGTTAAGGAAAGGTTATAGGTATTAGCTTGTTTCCAAATTTCAGATTGACTTTTTCTATCCTTTTTTAACCAACATCCATCTAGCAGACTTTTATTATTGGTTTCTTTTTGATACGATTTTAAATTCCTCCATTCTTGAGATGAAACAAGATTAGAATTTATGAAGAGTATAAGAATAACTATTTTAAGGGAATTTTTTATCAATTATATTTTTTCAAGCAATCTTTAGAATAAATTATAAGGTGCAATTTTTAGGTTTTATATGCGTATTTCAGAAAAAATATTTCATTAAAGACTATAAATATGAATTAAAGTGCACATAATAAGATTCGAACTTACACGAGCTATTGCTCACCAGCCCCTCAATTTAATGCGTTAATTTTTTAAATTTCAACATACTGTTTTACAGTTAATTACAATGTACATATTTTAAATAAATGTTTCAAAAGTGATACGGCAAGTGATACGGTATCATTTTTAAAACTGATGAATTATAAAGGTCAAATTTACTAAATAAAAACTCTCAAAATATTAAATTTATTAGAATGTTTTGATTTGGATGTAAATAATGTTCCGTTATCATCATTTTAGTTATTTATTATAAAATAGGATTACCCTTTATTTAAAATCATTTTTATTAATTGCAATCCAAAATCACAACAATTGCAATTGTATTGCAATTGAACAATTACGTAACAACAACTGTTTTACTTATTTTAACAGTATCAACGACAATATTGTTATACCATTGCAATGCAAAACACAACGATTGCAACATAATTGCAATCAAAAATCACAACAATTACAATTGTATTGCAATTGAACAATTACGTAATAATAACTGTTTTACTTGTTTTAACAGTATCAACGACAATATTGTTATACAATTGCAATGCAAAACACAACGATTGCAACACAATTGCAATCCAATTGCAATTGAATTATTACGTAATAACAACTGTTTTTAGTTGTTTTAATAGTCTCAACGACAACATTGTTATACAATTGTAATGCAAAACACAACGATTGCAACACAATTGCAATTGGATAATGCAAGAATAATGGTGAAATCAACACTAATATTTCATACTTAGTATAAATAAAGAAGCTCCCAAATTAATGAGAGCTTCTAAAAAAAAATGCTATGAAAAAGATTATGGATAAATCCATAAATATTGATAAATATACAAAATATTATAAAATTCTCTAATTCTTAAAAAGTAATTACAATTAAAATATCTAACACTTAAGGGTAGAAATAACGGAAGCTTTTTTTCTTAATTTTTTTTTAAATCTTTAATCAGTAAATTAGCAAAAGAGAGTAGGGGAAACAAAAAATATAAATTCAAAAAATGATCTAAAGTCGAACCTTAAATTACTGTTGACGAATTTTTGTCGTTAATATTTTAGTTTAAATGTAAGCATAAATTTTATGAGGTGTTGGCAATAGTTTTTATTTCAGTTCTTTTTTAAATTTTTGAATTTCATCATAATCATTCATATCTAAAATAGTTAATAAATGTAACCAACTCATTTTTCCTCTTGTAAAATATTCTGTAAGTTCTTTTTTAAAATATTTAATCTGCTCTCTTTCAGTTTGAAGAAATGAATAACTCACTTTTTCTCCATTTTTAAATTTTAGTCTGATTACATTGTTAAGCCCATTTGATAAATGTGGAGAAAATTCTAATGTGCTATTTACAAATTGACCTTTAATATCTTCACAATAAATTTCAATTTCATTTATATCATTTATGAGATATTTTTTTTTCTCTATCAGAATTGAATCATTTTCAAGTTTCATTTCTCCAATAAATTCTCCATTTATATGCTGATATCGGAAGAAGTTACTAATCAATAAACCAAATATGTATAACACCCAAATTATAGAAATAAAAGTAATCATATTTCCAAAATCAAAATTTGGTGTTCTTTGTAAAATAACAAGAATGAAAAGTGTTACAGTTAAAAATATGAGAATTAAATTTTCATTTGATATGAAAAACCCTTTTTTTGGTTCAAATATCGATATTGATTTTGTCATTTTTTTAGATTAATCAAATTTAAAATTCACAAATGAAATTGCATCATCAAAATTAGATTCTGTATATCTTACCTCTTTAAAATCAATATCCGCTTTATTGGAAATTTTTCTATCAAAATATGAATTTACCAAGTTTGCTTTTGATTTTAATTCTGAATGTGTTTTATCAGCCATATCATACTCATAAAATGTGATTTGGTAAAAATTATCGTTTTCCTCTGTTCCAAAACTATATGAAATTGAAATATTTGGATGATTAAATTCTTGTTGTAATTCTTTTTCTAATTTATTTAACTTTTCAAATTTTACTGCAAGGTTACAAGATGTAATCGAAAGAAGAATAATCATAAAATAAATAATCTTTTTCATCATTTTTTAAATTATTGCCAACGGGCTTTTATAAGATTTGTGCGACTGGAAAATCGGAGATTTTTCGGTTGTAGCAAATCGTTAGTTGAATGTTTGTCGGTTCGGTATTTAGTTTAAATGCAAGCATAAATTTTATTAGTTGTTGTACCCAGTTTTTAATCTGTATTTTGTTTTATTTCTTTCTCCTATTTTCTCAAATATTCCAATTTCAAGTCCTTTCTTTAAATCTCTACTTGCGGTAGCAGAAGAAATGTCTTTGAAAATATCCATATAATCTTTCCGAGTAAACTCGGACTTATTCAATGAAATAAAATAATCAAGTCTATCTTTTTCATTCAGTGTTCTATTATTATATTTTAACAAATCACTAATTGAAGTGTCAATGACATTTAACATATACTCAATGAATTTCGTTGATTTTCCAGATTTATCACTTTCAGATAATGCTCTATAATATTTTTCTTGGTCTTTACTGATAAGTGTCTCAAAAGGGATATACTCAAAAACTGGATATTTTCTCATTAGTATTAAAGTTTGCCATAATCTGCCCATCCTACCATTTCCATCAAGAAAAGGGTGAATAAATTCCATTTCGTAATGAAAAACACAACTTTTAATTAATTCAATTTCCTCTGATTTTTTTAGATATTGAAATAAATCTTTCATTAAGTATGGAACGTTTTCATATGGTGGAGCTAAGTGTTCAACTTTAGACCCTTTAACAATTCCGACTCCTTGTTTTCTGTACTTTCCTGCATTTTCAACAAGATTATTCATTAAACTAGAATGTGCTTCTAAGAATGATTTTTCGTTATATGGATTGAATTTTTCTAAGTTTTCGTAAATTTCAATTGCATTAAGTACTTCTTTAATATCTTTTTGAGGTCCAATTACTCTTTTGTTTTCTAATAAAGCAGTTATTTGTTCCTCAGTTAATCTATTTCCCTCAATTTTCAATGAAGAATGAATAGTTTTAATTCTATTCTGTTTTCTCAGTGTAGTGGAAGGTTTATTTAAATAATTAGCATTAATTTCTCCAATTTTTTCTGATATAGAAGAAATTAACTTTAAAATATTTGGTGTAATGTCATAAGGTGGTTTCATAGTGATACTATCATTTGATACTATCAAAGATAATATCTTTTTTCCTTATTATGTATTTCTAAGGTTCTTTTTTAATTGGGTACAACGAGTTTTTATATGATTTGTGCGACTGGAAAATCGGAGATTTTTCGGTTGTAGCAAATCGTTTGTTGAATGTTTGTCG
>NZ_JBFFOE010000048.1:0-21478 GCF_041562875.1 Lutibacter sp.
TAAAAATAGCTTGGGTAAATACCCAAGCTATTTTTGTTTAATTTTAAATTTTATACATAAATAAAATAAGAGATCTTATTTATCTGCGAGTTTATTTAAATAAGTTGGCCAACTAATAAAATAAGTCGGGAAACTTATTTAAAAAGTCGGTCAACAAATTAAGTAAGTTGGGCAACAAATAAAATAAGTCGGCCAACTTATTTATGTAAGGTGTACTTTATTTAATAAGTGAAAAATGATAAAAGTAGAATTGTAAACATTCGCTTAGATTTAAAATAACAGATAAGTGTTGTGCCCCCTAAGTCGCAGGTTATAGACTAGCTTGTTTACAGATAGAAATTATTGTTGATATTTTAATTTAATGAAGATGGAGTTTCTTTAACTTCTTCTTCATTTTTTTCATTTTCAAGCCTGCTTTCTAATTCTGCCTGAAATTCTTCCATTACTGGTTTTACAGTGCTTTCAGGGATATCAGCTACTCTAATATACATTAAGCCATCAATAGCATTATTAAATTTTGGATCTACATTAAATGCGACTAAACGCGCATTTTGTTTTACATATTTTTTAATTAACACAGGAATACGTAATGCTCCAGGTTCAATTTCATCAATTATTTTATCAAATTTATTCATGTCAGCTTGCGTAGCATCAAAAACAAAATCTTTATCCGCATCCTTTAATTTCACTTTATATTCTTTTTTAGGATGAATATATTGAGCAATATATGGATCGTAATAATGAGATTTCATAAACTCAATCATTAATGATTTTGAAAAATTAGAAAACTGATTGCTAATACTTACACCCCCAATTAAGTATTTATACTCAGGATAGTGCAATGTTATATTTACGATCCCTTTCCAAAGTAAAAATAGAGGCATTGGTTTTTGTTGGTATTCTTTAATTATAAAAGCCCTCCCCATTTCAATTGAATTCTCCATCATAGCATATAACTCTGGCTCAAATTTAAATAGTGTTTGAACATAGAACCCCTCAATCCCATATTTTTTATAAATATTTTTCCCTAATCCCATTCTATAAGCACCAACTAATTTATTAGCTTCATTATCCCATAAAAATAAGTGGTGGTAATAAGTATCAAATTTATCTAAATCTATAGATTCATTAGTTCCTTCTCCTACTTCTCTAAAAGTAATTTCACGCAAACGACCAATTTCAAACATAATGTTTGGAATTCTTTTACTTGACGCAAAGAAAACTTCGTAATTTTTACTTTTAAGTAAACGGCCATCACCGTTCCTAAGCGTTTCAACTTCAAGAATCATTTTATCAATATTTTTTTGACGCACAATTTCTTTTGGTGGTTTTGTCAATTTTAACGAAGGAGCTGTTAATGTTTTTCGTTCTTTTTCAAATGGATTTGCTAACATATATGTTTTTCTACGAATAAAATCGCAAAATTCCTGTGTGTCAGTAAATTCTTCCTGATCTTTTACATATATAGGCTTCCCTATTCTAACTTTAATAATACGTCCTTTTTGTGATAACAATTCAGAAGGTAGTTTGGCGGTTCTTAATTTGCTATTTAATTTTGATAAAAGATAAAAGAATGGACTATTTTTTGCGTGAAAATAGATGGGTATAACGGGTACTTTTGCTTTTTGAATCAATTTAATAGCACCTTCTTCCCACGGTTTGTCTACAATTAATTTTCCGTCTTTATAGGTAGAAACTTCACCTGCGGGAAAAACGCCTAAAGGATTTCCTTCTTTAATATGTAATAAAGCACTTTTAATTCCTGCAATACTTGACTGAGAATCTTTCCTGTCTTCAAAAGGATTTACAGGCATAATAAAAGGTTGTATAGGCTTAATTCTATGCAGTAAAAAATTAGCAATAATTTTGTAGTCTGGCCTTTTCTCAATGAGTAACTTTAATAATAAAACGCCATCTATTCCTCCAAGCGGGTGGTTTGAAACAGTTATAAATGCACCTTCTTTTGGAATTCTTTTTAAGTCTTCTTCCGGTATTTCAAACTTAATTTGCAAATCATCTAACAATGCGGTAAAAAATTCTAACCCTTTTAAATGTTTGTGTTTATTGTAAATTTTATTTATAGCAGATATTCTAAGCACTTTCATAAGTATCCAACCTAAGAAAGTTCCCATAAATCCATATTTATCAAGGTTAATTACTTTTGCAATTTCTTTTGCAGTTACTAGGCTCATCCATTTAAATTATTGAGAGTTACAAAAATACATAAAATTATTGCATAACCACTTGTACAGTCCCTTTTGTTGCTTGTTTTAACAATACTTTTCCTTTTTGTTCAATTTCAGAAACTGCAATTTTATTTGCATGTCTGATGGTAAATAATGAAACATTTTCAACATAACTTATTTGGTATTTTAATTCTAAATCAATCAAAAACTGTTTAAAATTATTGAACTTATCTTCAATACATACTGAAAAACTTAATGCTGAATTTTGAATAAGATTTACTTTCAATTTATAATTATGTAAAATTTTAAATAATTCACTTAAATTATTTTCAACCATAAAAGAAAAATCTAGTGCTGATATAGAGACTAAAATTTGGTTTTGTTTTAATATGAAACAGGGGGTTTCTGGCACTAAATCATGACCTTTTCCTACGGTAGTTCCTTTATTTTCAATAGTATAAAAAGAGCGTACATATAAGGGTATATTTTTATTTTCAAGAGGTTTTAATGTTTTTGGATGTATTATAGAAGCGCCATAAAAAGCCATTTCAATAGCTTCATTATATGAAATTTGCTGAAGCAGTTGCGTAGTTGAAAAAAAACGAGGATCGGCATTTAATACACCTTCAACATCTTTCCAAATAGTTAAGCTTTTAGCATCTAAGCAATATGCGAAAATTGCAGCGGTATAATCAGACCCTTCACGTCCTAAAGTGGTAGTTTTTCCTTTAGAATTAGATCCTAAAAAACCTTGTGTTATATATAATTTATTTGGGTTTAAACTAGCAATTTTTTTTGAAGTTAGCACCCAATTAACTGAAGCATCTCTATAATTAGAATCTGTTTTTATATAATCTCTAACATCAATCCAGTTTGTTTCAATGTTATTTTCATTTAAAAAAGCACTAACAATTTTAGTGGAAAGTAATTCCCCAAAACCAACAATTTGGTCATAAATAAAATTATAATCGGCAGATTTATTTTGAATAAAAAATCCACTTAATTGACCGAAAAGCATTTCTATTTCAATAAAAATGGCATGATTTTTTTCTTCAAACAATTCATTTATAATTTTTGAGTGGTAGTTTCTAACAAATTCAATGTTCTCTTGTAAATCATCTTTTTTGTAGAAATATGAGTCTGCTATTTTTTCAATAGCGTTGGTCATCTTTCCCATTGCCGAAATCACAATAAGTGTATTTTTAAATCCTTCATGTTGTAAAACTCGAAGTACATTTTTCACACCTTCAGCATCTTTTACAGACGCTCCACCAAACTTAAAAATTTTCATTTTACTTGTTTAAATATTTTTTCATTTCATCCCAATGAATTTGGGCTGTATCCCAATCTCTTAAAACAGAAGCCCCAGTACTTTCATAAAACTTTATTGCAGGTGTATTCCAATCTAAAACTACCCATTCAATACGTTTTACACCTTTATTATAACCGTATTCAATCACTTTAGTGTATAAAGCACTTCCAATATTTAATCCTCTTTTACTTTTTGTAACAATTAAATCTTCTAAATGAATTGTAGCTCCTTTCCAAGTTGAGTAACGAGGATAAAATAATGCCATCCCAACAATTTCATTATTTTGTTCAGCTACAAAAGTTTTAAATAAAGGAGTTTCTCCAAAACCGTCCTTTTCTAAATCTTCTACAGTAACTATAACAGCATCGGGTTCATTTTCAAAATGAGCCAATTCTTTTATTAATTTTAAAACAGATGGCATATCTGATTTCTCTCCTTTTCTTATATTAAAACTCATTTCAAAAAATATTTTTGTTTTTGCTAAAGTAAAAATCTTTAATTTAAGAATTTGAAAAACAAGATGCTTTTTAAAAAATATTTTCTCGATATTTGTGCAAACAAACAACTCAATAACATTTATGCCAAACAAGAACCTTACTTTAGGAGAATTTATAATTGAAAATCAAAAACACTACAAATCAACTTCCGGGGAATTTAACAGATTAATTAGCTCAATTAAATTAGCTGCGAAGGTTGTTAATTATAAAGTAAATAAAGCTGGTTTGGTTGATATAACTGGGAATGCAGGCGAAACAAATATTCAAGGTGAAGATCAGCAAAAATTAGATGTTTATGCCAATGCCGTTTTTATGCAAACACTTATAAACAGAGAAATTGTTTGTGGAATAGCCAGTGAAGAAGAAGATGAATTTGTTACAATTAAAGGGAAACATGGAACAAATGAAAATAAATATATTGTTTTAATGGACCCTTTAGATGGGTCTTCAAATATTGATGTAAATGTCTCTGTTGGTACTATTTTTTCAATTTACAGACGCGTTACTCCAATAGGAACACCAGTTGAAACAATTGATTTTTTGCAAAGAGGAAATCAACAAGTAGCTGCAGGATATGTTGTTTATGGAACATCAACAATGTTGGTTTTAACATCTGGTCATGGTGTAAATGGCTTTACATTAAATCCAGCAATAGGAACGTTTTATTTGTCGCATCCAAATATGAGTTATCCTGAAATGGGTAAAATTTATTCTATCAATGAAGGAAATTATGTGCATTTTCCGCAAGGAGTAAAAGATTATTTAAAATATTGCCAAGAAGAAAAGGAAAACAGACCATATACATCACGTTATATAGGTTCTTTAGTGTCAGATTTTCATAGAAATATGATTAAAGGTGGTATTTATTTATATCCTACAAGTACTAAAAACCCACAAGGAAAATTACGTTTATTATATGAATGCAATCCAATGGCATTTTTAGCAGAGCAAGCTAACGGAAAAGCAAGTGATGGTTATATGCGTATTTTAGATATTAAACCTACTGAATTGCATCAGCGTGTACCTTTTTTCTGTGGAAGTAATACTATGGTTGATAAAGTTGAAGAATTTATGGCTAAATACCCTAAAGATGCAGATTATGCAATCATAGAGGATTGAGGAAATTATTTAGCATTTAAGCCATCATATAGGATATTCTAATATCACTATAAAAACATTCGATTTTTAAGATTTTTAAAAATGAGAATCGTTCATTACCTTTGAGTATAATTAATTTAAAAAAACTACAATTATGGCTTTTGAATTACCAAAATTACCGTACGCTTATGATGCGTTAGAACCACATATTGATGCAAGAACTATGGAAATTCACCACAGCAAGCACCATGCAGGATATACCAACAATTTAAATAATGCTATTGCTGGGACTGATTTAGAAGGAAAATCGATTGAAGATATTATTACAAAATTAGACATGAATAATGCCGCTGTTAGAAATAACGGTGGAGGATTTTACAATCATACAATGTTTTGGAATGTGATGAATCCAGAAGGAAAAGGCTATTTATCAGGAGAATTAAAAGATGCTATTGTAGCTGAATTTGGTTCAGTTGATGCTTTTAAAGATGCTTTCGCAAAAGCTGCAGCAACTCGTTTTGGTTCTGGTTGGGCTTGGCTATGTGTTCATAAAGGTGGAAAAGTAGAAATTTGCTCTACTCCAAATCAAGACAACCCATTAATGCCAGGAGTTAGTTGTGGTGGGTTTCCAATTCTAGCAATAGACGTTTGGGAGCATGCTTATTACTTACATTACCAAAACAGAAGACCAGATTATATTAATGCCTTTTTTAATGTAATTAATTGGAATTATGTTGAAAAATTATATTCAGAAAATAAATAAACTCTTTTACTACTACCTAAAATTAACATAATAAACCCGCTAATAGTGGGTTTTTTTTGTTAGTAGTAATTATTCAAACTTTAACGGGCCAAAATAATTCATTTGACGTAAAATCCAATTCTTTCTATTTTCAATATAAACAGAGGAACCTTTAGCTTTATATTTTCTGGGATTTGGTAAAATTGCTGCAATTGAAGCAGCTTCATAATTAGATAATTTGGCTGCTGGTTTTCTAAACCAATGTTGAGAAGCAGCTTCAGCACCATAAATACCATTTCCCATTTCAATACTATTTAAATACACTTCTAAAATGCGTTCTTTACTCCAAAAAACTTCAATTAAAAATGAAAAATACACTTCAAAACCTTTTCGAACATAGCTCCTTTGTGGCCATAAAAATACATTTTTGGCGGTCTGTTGTGTTATAGTGCTGCCTCCCTTGATTTTTTTTCCCTTTTTATTTTTTTCATAGGCTTTTTCTATAGCTTCCATATCAAAACCAAAATGTTCCATGAATTTTTGATCTTCACTAACAATTACAGCTTTGGCTAAATTATCAGAAATTTCAGCTATTGAAACCCATTTATGATTAAAAGCCGCTTTTTCACCTTTTGACCACTGCTCTATATTTCTAATCACCATGAGCGGTGTAAAAGGAACTGGAACCCATCGAAAAATAATAACTGATACTATAGATAGTAGAAAAAAAGCAAAAATACTTTTTACAATCCATTTCTTAAGTTTATGTAAAAAGACTTTCATATTTCTTTATTTAGTTTTATGATTCTATTAAAAATTACAACAAAAATATTCTTTTATTATTTGTCTTTTTTAAAAAAAGAATAAAAGTTTTTTTAGAAAAAATAGTTGATGGACTATAATTAGGAAATAAAGCTCTGCGCTTTTTAGTGCAGGGCTTTAGAATTGCATTGTTTTTTATTAAGGAATAAAAAAATTTAGTTTAGAAAAGAATCTTTCGCTGTTAGTAGGTTGAGCTATTATTTAGTTTGGGCTACAAAATTTTCTAAATCAGTCTACTTTTGCTGAAGATTTAAACTATCTAAAATTCCAAATCAGTTTGAATACATACAAACGGATTTGGAATTTAATAATTAGGCCGCTTTCTTAGATTTTCTGTAAAGAAATGAATTGTATAATTTTCTTTTGGCAAAATTAGATCTTTGACCGCTATTTACAAATTTGTTAAAAAGGTTTTGGTTCACACCAAAATATTCATAAGTGGTTCCACAAGCAAAAGTAATTTCTAAAAGCATACTTTTATGTTGAAAATTTTCAATTTTTGATTCAGAAGTAATGTTAGCATATTCTTCTAAGTTTGACTCTTTAGTTTCTGGAGCTATACTAACCAAAAAATGATAGCCATCAATAATTTTTGTACTTATGATTCCTGCCTCATTCTTTTTTTCTTCGTCCTGAAATTTATCGGGGTGCCATTCTTTTACCAACCCTCTGTAAGTAGTTTTCAGTTCTTTTAAATTAATTTCGCCTTCTATCTTAAATATTTTTTTGTACTCATTGATACGCTTCATATTTCTACTTTTCAAATTTCGTGCAAAAGTATTCATATTTTTTGAATTAAACCATTTTTTTTAAAATTCATTATAATTGCTGTTATTCAGGTTTTTACATAAAAATTATTTTAAATATTACACGTTTTTATTGTTGAATTAGTATTTATAACGCTACAAAATTCGTTGCTAATTTTTTAAAATTAGCACTTACTTTTATGTACTTTAGCGTTTCAAAAATTATGCAGGTTAATTATGTTTACATCCCATTTAGGTGAATTATTTGCTTTACTAACTGCTATTTTTTGGACTGCTACAAGTTTATCTTTTCAGCAAGCAACCAGAAGAGCAGGGTCATTGTCTGTTAATGTATTACGTTTATTGATTGCTTTTTTTATCTACGGCTTTATTTCTTATTTTTCAAGAGGGTTATTTTTACCCTTTGATGCTTCTACTCATCAATGGATTTGGATGTCAATTTCTGGGTTAATTGGATTTGTTTTTGGAGATTATTTTCTTTTTAAATCATATGAGTTAATTAGCGCAAGAATTTCTATGCTAATTATGTCATTAAGTGCTCCATTAGCTGCTTTTATAGGATGGTTTATATTAGGTGAAACTATGAATTTCATTTCAATACTAGCCATGTTTATTACCATTTTTGGAATTATGATGGTAATTACAGAAAAGAAGAAGCTAGATGATTTAAAAGCTGGTTTAAAAAATAAAAAAATTCAATTTTCTTTTTCACCTAAAGGAATGTTATTTGCATTTTTTGGATCTATCGGGCAAGCGTTAGGATTGGTTTTAAGTAAATATGGAATGAGAGATTACAACGTTTTTGCAGCAACTCAAATTAGAATTATTGCAGGCGCAATTGGATTTGTAATTTTAATTTCATTGATAAAAAGATGGCCTAAAGTTAAACAAGCTGTAACGGATTCCATCTCCATGAGATTTATAGTGATTGGCTCTATTTTTGGTCCTTTTTTAGGAGTTTACATGTCTTTATTAGCTGTAAAATATACAACTGTTGGTATTGCTTCAACCATTATGGCAATTATACCAGTTTTAATTATTCCTCCTGCAATTTTACTTTATAAAGAAAAAGTAACTGTAAAAGAAGTTGTTGGAGCTTTTATTGCACTTGGCGGAATTGTGTTATTTTTTATCTAATTAACTATAATTTATTTACAATACCAATAAACCGTTATCTCTCAAAACATGAATTGGTTTTGAATACCAAAACAACTCAAAATCTGCAAAATGATTTTCAAAATCTGATTTTAATTCAGAAAAAGTAAAAGAATATTTTTCTGTAACAGCTAATTTTTCTAAACTATTTAAAAGCCATTCTCCTTTTTCAGCTTCCAAAGAAATTTCAAAATTTCCATTGTTCTCATGGAAAATTAGTTGAAGCATGTGTTTACTTTTTCCTTTTTTAGATTTTGTAAACTCTGAAATTAAAGGGGTTCCACCTAACCAATATATTTTAGCAGAAGGTTTTGTACTAAAATCCTCTTCCTCTTCAAAACAAGAAATAATAAAATCATCTTTAACTGTTGTCTTCGGAATTTTAAATTCAAACCACTCTTGTAAAGGCAATTCAAAACCAATTCCGTTCATAAAATTATAGATAGATTTCTTTAACCCGAAACTAAATTTATCGTGATTAATTCCTGTTTTATCTTTAAAATCAATATCATTATTAGCAAAAGAAATGTTTTTATACTGAGGAATAATGCCATATTCCGAAGGATTTAAACCTATAGGACTATGTGTTGTAAGCGCAAATTGATGCCAAAAACCTGATTGAATACAACCTAATTCAAACAACTGTCTGACCATTTCTAGACTATCTACCGTTTCTTGAATTGTTTGGGTTGGAAAACCATACATTAAATAGGAATGCACCATTACACCAGCTTCTGTAAAATTACTGGTAACTTTTGCAACTTGTTCAACAGTTACACCTTTTTTTATTAATGCCAATAATCGGTCTGAAGCAACTTCTAATCCTCCAGAAACAGCAATACAACCTGATTTTTTTAATAACAAACAGAGGTCTTTTGTAAAGCTTTTTTCAAAACGAATATTTGTCCACCAAGTCACGGTTAAACTCCTTCTAATTATTTCAATTGCTAGTGCTCTCATTAGCGCAGGTGGCGCTGCCTCATCAACAAAATGAAAACCTGTTTCATTAGTTTGAGCAATCATTTGCTCCATTCTATCTACTAATAATGTTGCTGCAATTGGCTCATAATTCTTTATATAATCGAGAGAAATATCACAGAAAGTACATTTTCCCCAATAGCAACCATGTGCCATGGTAAGTTTATTCCAGCGTCCATCACTCCAAAGGCTATGCATTGGATTTGCAATTTCAATAACTGAAATATATTTATCAAGCAATAAATCAGAATAATCTGGAGTTCCTAAACTTGCTTGATTGTAATCTTTTTTTGAGGATAAATTATTGTAAACTAATTTGTTATCTTCCTTCAAAAAAGTTCTTTTAAACTGTTTAAAATCTGGATTAGTTGAAGTGGAATTTAATACGTTTGAAAGCAATAACTCTATAGGTAATTCTCCATCATCCAATGTAATATAATCGAAGAAATCAAAAACACGAACATCTGTTAAACTTCTTAATTCAGTATTTGGGAAACCACCGCCCATTGAAACCTTTATATCAGGATACTTCTCTTTTAGAAATTGAGCACAACGAAAAGCACTGTATAAATTCCCTGGGAATGGCACTGAAATACAAATTAATTTAGGCTGAATTTCTTGTAGTTTATCTTCTAAAATTTTTAAAGAAATGGTATCAATATATGAAGGTTCTTCTTGTAAACTTTCATACAATTCATTAAAACTATTGGCACTTTTCCCCAAGCGTTCAGCATATCTGCTGAATCCAAAATTTTCATCGATACATTCAACTATGAAATCGGATAAATCTTCCAAAAATAACGTAGCCAAATGTTTCGCTTTATCTTGAATTCCCATAGAACCAAAAACCCAATCTAAATCTTCTAATTGTTCAAATCTTGAAGCTCTAGGAAGAAAATTATCACTACAAATTTGACGAGCAAACGTTTGATTTTTTCCTTGTAAAAAAGTTAATACAGCATCAATCTTATTTAAATATTCCTCTTTTAATGAATAAATTCTTTGCGCATTATAAGAACTCAACTTTTCATTTTCAAAAGCGATATTAAATACTTCGTGAAGTCTTTTTTTAGAAAAAAGTTCTAAAATTACTTCAATACCTAAATCCATTTGAAATGAAGAAATCTTCTTAGTGTTTAAGAATCCTTTTAAATAAGCCGTAGCAGGATATGGCGTATTTAACTGTGTAAAAGGGGGTGTTATAAAAAGGATTTCTTTCACAATAGTTATATATGTTGAATTTTATTTTAGATAAATCTAATATGCTCTTGCATCACTGCCTTCATAAAAATTGATAAACGCATCATTTACAACTCGATTTCCTCCCGGAGTTGGATAATCTCCTGTGAAATACCAATCACCTAAATGATTTGGACATGCTTTGTGTAAGTTTTTAACGGATTGATATATAATTTCAACTTCGGCATTTATATCTTCTGTTTTTAACATTTCAGCAATTTTATCTGAAATTTGAGCATCTGTAAATGGAGCGTAAATTGCAGTTACTTTATTTGATATTTCAATATCCTCAAAGTGTCTTTGACTTAAACAATTGGCATAAACTTCTTCAACTATATGATATTGATTGGTGTCTTTTAGTAATTCTAACGTTGCTCTAAACGCTATAAAATCACCTAGTTTTGCCATATCAATACCATAACAATCTGGATAACGAATTTGTGGTGCTGAGGATACAATGATGATTTTTTTAGGATTTAATCTATCTAAAATTTTAATAATACTTTTCTTTAAAGTTGTTCCTCTTACAATACTATCGTCAATAATTACTAAATTATCAGTTGGCTTAACAATGCCGTACGTAACATCATATAAATGAGCTACTAAATCGTCTCTACTACTATCATCAGCAATAAAAGTTCGCAACTTTGCATCTTTAATGGCTAGCTTTTCAATTCGTGGTCTTTCAGATAAAATTTCTTTTACTTTTTCAACAGATAAACTTCGTTGACCATTAAGTATTAATTCTGCTTTTTGCTGATTTAAAAAGTCTTCTGCAGCTTCACGCATTCCATAAAAAGAAGTTTCAGCAGTGTTTGGAATAAAAGAAAAAACGGTATTTGGAATGTCATTATTTATTTTTTCTAATATTTGAGGAAATACAAATTTCCCTAAATTTTTACGTTCTGTGTAAATATCAGCATCACTACCTCTTGAAAAATAAATACGTTCAAAAGAGCAAGATTTTTGTGGTAATTGAGGTAAAATTTTATCTAAAGTAATTTTTCCATTGCGTTTAATAATTAATGCATGACCGCGCTCAATTTCCTGAACATCATCCATAGCTACATTAAAAACGGTTTGAATAACTGGACGTTCTGATGCTACAACAACCACTTCATCATCTTTATAATAAAATGCAGGTCTAATACCTGCCGGATCACGAAGTACAAAAGCATCTCCATGTCCCAATAAACCAGCCATTGCATAACCTCCATCCCAGTTTTTTGCTGATTTTTCAAGTATCTTTTTTAAATCTATACGTTCTTCAATTAATGGTGAAGCTTCTTTTTTACCAACGCCTTTTTCTTTTTTAATATTTACGTATAATTCGGCAACTTCTTTATCAATAAAGTGGCCAATTTTTTCCATTACTGTAACAGTATCGGTCATTTCTTTTGGATGCTGTCCTATCTCCACCAAATCGTTAAACAATCGTTTTGAATTGGTCATATTAAAATTTCCTGCAACTAGTAAACTTTTGTGCATCCAGTTGCTTTGACGTAAAAATGGGTGGACACTTTCAATACTATTTTTACCAAAAGTACCATAACGAACATGTCCTAAAAATAAATTCCCTAAATATGGCGCATTGTTATTTTGCCATTCAACATCATCTATTTTATCAGGAAATGCTTCGTTTAACTCATTTAAGCGTCCATTAATTTGAGCAAAAATATCTTGAATTGGTTGGTCTTCATTTGATCGGACACGGCTGATATATCTAGTCCCAGGAGCTACATTAAATTTAATACTTGCTAAACCTGCGCCGTCCTGACCACGATTGTGCTGCTTTTCCATTAACAAATACATTTTATTTAACCCATAAAATGCAGAACCATATTTATCTTTATAAAATTGTAAAGGTTTCAATAATCGAACCATTGCAATTCCACATTCATGTTTTAAAGCGTCGCTCATTTTTTAGTAGTATTAGTTGTAAAATTAAATAAAAAATTCCGCACGCTGGCGGAATTCATTTTAACTTAACTCAATATCAAATTGTGTTAATAGTTTAAACTGTAATAGTCTTTCTTGTATTTCATCTTGTGTTAAATTTTCCATTCGTTCTGTTCCAAATTTTTCTACACAAAAGGAAGCTAAGTTTGATCCTGAAATAACAGCTCTTTTCATATTTTCAAATGAAATATCTCCTGATTTTGCAATGTGGCCAATAAAACCACCAGCAAAAGTATCTCCGGCACCTGTTGGATCAAAAACTTCTTCTAATGGTAACGCTGGAGCAAAAAATACATCTCCATTATTAAATAATAAAGCACCGTGTTCTCCTTTTTTAATTACCACAAATTTAGGTCCCATTTTATGAATTTTTTGAGCGGCTCTAACTAAAGAATACTCACCTGAAAGTTGACGAGCTTCTTCGTCATTAATAGTAATTACATCAATTTTAGCAATAACTTCCATCAATTCATCCAATGTATTATCCATCCAAAAGTTCATAGTATCTAAAACCACTAATTTTGGTCGCACAGGAATTTGATTTATTACAGACATTTGAACTGCAGGGTGTAAATTTCCTAACATTAAAAAATCAGTCTCTATAAATTCTTGCGGTACTACTGGATTAAAATTAGCTAATACATTTAAATCTGTAATTAAAGTGTCACGTGTATTTAAATCGTTATGGTAAAGTCCTTTCCAAAAAAAAGTTTTTCCATCTTCAATTATTTCAATACCATTAGTATTTATATTTTTGGCATTTAATTTTTCTAAATATGATTTCGGAAAATCTCCACCAACTACTGAAACAATTCCTGAATTTACTCCAAATTGTGAAGCTGAAAGCGAAATATACGTTGCTGCTCCTCCTAAAATTTTATCCGTTTTACCAAACGGAGTTTCAATAGCATCAAAAGCAACCGTACCTACAACTAGTAATTTATTCATCTAATTTTAATTTCGGCGTATATTTTATTACGCATTATTTGTGTTTATATTTTTTTTAAACAATCCATGTGTTTAATTTTGCAAAAATAAGTTTAAAAAATGACTATCAAAGAAATACAAGAAGAAATTATAGATGAGTTTTCCATGTTTGAAGATTGGATGGAACGTTATGAATATATGATTGAGCTTGGGAAATCACTTCCACTTATTAATGAACAGTATAAATTAGAGGAAAATTTAATTGTTGGTTGCCAATCTAAAGTATGGTTACATTCTGAAATAGAAGGTGATAAACTTAAATTCACTGCAGATAGTGATGCTATTTTAACTAAAGGAATTGTTGCTATTTTATTACGTGTTTTTAACAACCAAAAACCAAAAGATATTTTAGATGCCGATCTTTATTTTATTGATGAAATAGGGTTAAAAGAGCACTTATCTCCAACGCGAGCAAATGGTTTAGTTTCTATGATTAAGCAAATTAAATTATACGCCTTAGCATTTCATTCTAAATTAAGTTAATTCATGTATATTTGCACTTATTTAGAATGAGTATAAACAAAGATTATAGTAATGAGTAGTGACCGCGTAGAAGAATTAGGCATTAAAATAGTGGAGGTTTTAAAATCTATTTATGACCCTGAAATTCCTGTAGACATATATGAGTTAGGTTTAATATACGATGTTATGGTTAGTGAAAATAACGACGTTAAAATATTAATGACCTTAACTTCACCAAATTGCCCAGTAGCTGAGACTTTACCGGTTGAGATTGAAGAGAAGGTTAAAACAATTGAAGAAGTAGTAAGCGCAGAAGTTGAAATTACTTTTGATCCAATATGGACACAAGATATGATGAGTGAAGAAGCAAAGTTAGAACTTGGATTCCTTTAAAAACATTCTTAAATGTCTAATGAAATTGTAAATAGAGTTGCCAATAGTCAACTAAAAACAATTGATCTTGAAGATTTTTATCCTCAAGGAACGAGAACTAGTATTGATATAAAAAACTGGCTGTTTCATGAACTTATATTAAAAGAAACGGAATTTCGTGAACACTTAAAAAATCATAATTGGGAGCAATACAATAATAAGTATGTTGCATTAACATGCTCTTGTGATGCTATTATTCCTTCTTGGGCATTTATGTTAATAACAACTTATTTATCTCCTTTTGCTAAAAAAATTGTGGTTGGAAATTTAACAGCTTTAGAAACTTCAATTTATCATGAAATTATTGCTAATTTTAATATTGAGGAGTTTATAAATAAGCCAATTATTATAAAAGGCTGTGCTCAAAAACCAATTCCTGAAACTGCTTACATCCAACTTATTGAAAAATTACAACCTGTAGCTAAATCCATCATGTTTGGTGAAGCTTGTTCTACAGTTCCTCTTTATAAAAAATAAATTTATTGTAATATTTATTAATTTAAAATGTGACCTTTTTATGTAAATTAGGTCTTATTTATATATTTTTGCACGCTTAAAAATTAAATTTAAATTAAAATAATTATGAAGAAAGTAATTTTACTAATAGTATTTGTGCTGATTAGCACATTAGCTTTTTCACAAGAAAAAGAAGAAGGGCCAAAAAATGGTTGGACTAAAACAGGAAATATTTCATTTTTATTCAATCAATCTGCTTTTTCAGATTGGGCTACAGGAGGTGAAAATAACATTGCTGGTAATTTAGGAATCAATTATGATTTCAATTACATCAACGAAAATATAACTTGGGATAACAAAATTTTAGCTTCTTACGGATTAACAAAAAGTAAAAACAGTGAATTTGAAAAGAAAACAGACGATCGTTTTGAATTTAACTCATTGGTAGGTAAAAAAGCAAAAGGGTTTTGGTATTACTCAGCATTTTTAAATTTTAAAACACAGTTTACAAAGGGTTACGTTTATGATAAAGACATTAACGGTAAAGAAGTTAGAGCTGAAAAAACAAATTTTATGTCTCCAGCTGAATTATCATTCGGTCCTGGAATGCTTTGGAAAAAGAATGATGATTTAAAATTTAATTTTGCGCCTGCTACCACTAAATTTATATTTGTTGATAATGCTTTTACCTTACCAAACAATGCTTATTTTGGTGTAGAAGAAGGGAAAAGCACCAAATTTGAATTTGGTTTTAGTGCTTCTGGTTTAGCCAAATTTAACATCATGGAAAATGTGTCTATGGAAAATGTTTTAACGCTATTTTCTGACTATTTAGAAGATGCACAAAATGTTGATATTGACTATACGATGAACATTGTTATGAAAATTAATAAATACTTGTCAACTAATTTCACATTCCAAACTGTTTATGATGATAATGCATTTGAAGGATTTCAAGTTAGAGAAGTTATTGGTGTTGGAATTAACTACGGTTTTTAATTTTTGATAAAGTAGGCTATAATTTTTAAATAAAAAAGGAATTACATTAAGGTTTAGTAATCCACTCCTTTTGTTCATCTTTATTTAAGAAAGTCCAGGCCACAATTCTTGTTACTTTATTACCTTGGTGCATTGGTATTGTTTTAATATCAGTTGCACCAAGTTTTTTTAAAGACGAATACATACTTTCTGCATTTTCCTTTTTTGAAACTAATGTGCTATACCAAAAGCAATTGGTTTTAAACATAGAACTTTCATATAAATAGGTATGAATAAACGCTTTTTCTCCACCTTTATACCATAATTCTTGTTGTTTCCCACTAAAATTTCTAGTTTTTACATCATCTCTGTTTCCTAATCCTTCTAATTTTCTAGCATTTGCTTGCATAGCATCTTCTTGAGATCTATAAAATGGTGGGTTACAAATGGTTGCAGAAAATTTATCCGATTCGCTTATGATACCTTTAAATATTTGGGTGGAATCAGTTTGCTGTTTTAGTTGAATAAATTCAATGAGGTTATTCTTTTTTAAAATAATTTGAGCTCTATCTAATGATTTTTTATCGATATCAGTTCCTATAAATTGCCAGTTATATTCAGCATTTCCTAAAAGAGGATATATACAATTTGCTCCAATTCCAATATCTAAAACTTTTACATTTTCATGAATTCCTGAAGCATTTAACAAATCAGCTAAATAATGTATATAATCTACACGTCCAGGAATTGGTGGACATAAATTATCATCTGGAAAATCCCAAAAAGTCAAATTATAATATTTAAATAATAAAGCTGTATTTATAGCTTTTACTGCTTTTGGATTTGCAAAATCTATGGTATCAGTACCATATTGATTCACAAAAACAAATTCTTTTAAATCTGGATACACTTCACATAAGTCATTAAAATTATAACCATTCTTATGTTTGTTATTTGAATGTAATTGTTCGCTATTTTTCCCTTTTGCCATCATACTTTTTATTATAGTGCAAAAGTACTCTTTTTAAGTTTTAACATAATTTTATATTCGCAAAAAGAATGAATGTTCATTTTGTGAATAATTTTTTTTATATTTGCACTCACAAAATAGTAGTTATGAAATTGAACTCTTTAAAAATTTGGAATATTTTAAAAATTGTAATTGCAGTATTTATGATATATGCAGGAGTACAACATTTTATAAAACCATCTTTTTTTATACCTTTTGTACCAGTATTCTTGCCTTTAAAAATAACAATAATCTATGTATCCGGTGCTGTTGAAGTTTTACTAGGTGTAATGTTACTACTAAAAAAGTATGCAAATTTTGGAGCCTTGGGAATATTCATATTATTAATACTCTTTTTACCAATTCACATTTGGGATGTGTTTTCTGAAACGCCCGCTATTGGAAGTAAACAAGCAGCTTTAATTAGACTACCTATTCAATTCCTATTAATTTTTATTATATGGAAAATAAAAAATTTGATGTCTCAAAATAAACAAACCGTATAATTATGGCAATAAGACAAAAATGTAATAAAAAGCGAAAAGATTTATTAAATGCAACGCTTTGCTTGGTTAACAACCAAGGTTTTCATGATGCGCCAATGAGTAAAATCGCAAAAATTGCTGGAGTTTCTCCTGCAACCATTTATATTTATTTTGAAAACAAACAAGACTTAATTAATAAATTATATTTAGAAGTTAAAGAAGCGTTTAGTACGCACGCATTTAAAGATGCACACGAAGATTTACCTGTTAAAAAAGGGTTTGAACTAATTTGGTATAACATTGCCGATTTTAAATTAAACCATGTGGAAGAAGCTACTTTTTTATCGCAATGTGACAACACACCGATGATTGATGAGGAAAGCAGACGTGAAGGATTAAAACATTTACAACCTTTATTAGATTTATGGGAACGCGGACAAAAAGAAAAAATTATTAAACCGCTGTCGCCTTATATTTTATATGCATATACCATTTACCCGCTAGCTTTTTTAACTCTAATACAGCAACGTAACTTTTGCCAGTTAGATTCAGAAATGCTTCAAGACTCTTTTCAAGCTGCTTGGGACAGCATAAAATTATAGGAGATGAAAAAAACAGCAATAATTTTAGGAGCTACAGGTTTAACTGGTTCAATTCTTTTACAAAAACTTATAAATGATGATCGTTATGAATCTATCAAATTATTTTCACGTAAAAAAATGGAAGGTTTACCTAATAAAGTGGAACAATTTATTGGAGATATTTTAGAACTAGAAAATTTTTTAGCAAATTTTAAAGCAAATGAAGTGTATTGTTGTATTGGTACAACGGCAAAAAAAACACCTAATAAAGAAACGTATAAACGTATCGATTTTGGAATTCCTGTAACAGCTGCAAAGCTTTCAAAACTAAACAATATACCAACATTTATGGTAGTTTCTGCAATGGGTGCAAATGCAAAAAGCAGTGTTTTTTATAATAAAACAAAAGGTGAAATGGAGCAAGAAGTTTTGCTTCAAAACATTCCAAATACCTATATTTTAAGACCTTCTATTATTGGCGGAAATAGAAAAGAAAGTAGACTCTTAGAAAAAATAGGCTTGATTATATTTAAAATAATTCAACCTCTTTTTATAGGGAAATTAAAACAATACAAAATTATTGTAGCGGAAGAAATTGCTCAAGCAATGCTGAATTTAGCAAACTCAAAAACTTCAAAAGAAAAAATTATTACTTCTGATAAAATCAGAGAAATTTCAAAATAAAAATAACTAAAAAATAAATTAAACTAAAAATTATGGAATTATTAGATAAATTAAATTGGAGATACGCTGCAAAAGCAATGAATGGTAAAAAAGTTTCAGAAGAAAAAATTGCAAACATTATTGAAGCGGCAAGATTGGCGCCAACATCAAGTGGATTACAACCTTTTGAAATAATTGTAGTTAAAAATCAAGCAGTTAAAGAAGCAATTAAGCCAGTCGCCTGGAATCAATCTGTTATTACAGACTGTTCACATTTATTGGTTTTTGCTGCTTGGGATACTTATACTGCAGAACGTATCAACAAAATGTTCGATTTAACAAATGAAATTCGCAACACAAAAAATGAAGGTTGGGAAAACTACCGTCAAATGTTGCTAAGCTCTTATCCACAAAAAGATGCTGAAGAAAATTTTAACCATGCTGCAAAACAAGCTTACATTGCATTTAGTGCTGCGATAATTGCTGCTGCTTATGAAGGTGTAGACACAACTCCAATTGAAGGTTTTGACCCTGCTGCAGTTGATAAAATTTTAGGACTAAGAGAAAAAGGGTTACGCAGTTGTGTGCTATTACCTGTTGGTTATAGAGATACTGATAGTGATTGGCTGGTAAACCTTAAAAAAGTAAGAAAAAGCACTGAAGATTTAGTAACGGTTATTGAATAAATAAAGGAAATATAAATGTTGAAATTATTCAACTTTTAAAAAATTACACTAATGAACAGAACAATTTTACTTGAGAAAAGACCAATTGGGAAACCTCAATTAGCTGACTTTAAATTTGTTTTAAATGAAGTAGAAAATATAACAGCGGGAGAATTGTTGTTAAAAACAACATATGTATCTGTTGATCCTTATTTAAGAGGAAGAATGAGTGATGCTAAATCATATGTGCCTTCATTTGAGTTACATAAACCAATTACATCAGGTATTGTTGCTGAAGTTATAGACTCAAAAAATACGGCATTTAAAAAAGGTGATTTTGTAGCTGGAATGTTAGAATGGAAAGAGTTTCAAAAATCTAATGGAGAAGGATTGTTAAAAGTAGATGCTTTAAAAGCGCCACTTTCAACTTATTTAGGTGTTTTAGGAATGACTGGCTTAACTGCATATTTAGGTTTAACAGAAATAGGAAAACCTAAAAAAGGAGAAACAATTGTAGTTTCTGGTGCTGCCGGTGCAGTAGGTAGTATTGTTGGGCAAATTGCTAAATTATTTGGATGTAAAGTTATTGGTATTGCTGGAACTGATGAAAAAGTAACCATGTTAAAATCGTCTCTTGGTTTTGACGAGGCTATTAATTACAACACAACCAAAAATATGGCTGCAGTCATTAAAGAAGCTGCTCCAAATGGTGTTGATATTTATTTTGATAATGTTGGAGGTCCAATTTCGGATGCTGTTTTATTCAATATCAACCAATTTGCACGCATTATTATTTGTGGAGCTATTTCAATTTACAACAATATCGAATTACCAAAAAGCGTGAGCGTTCAACCTTTTTTAGTAAGAAATAGTGCCTTAATGCAAGGATTTATAGTTTTTAATTATGCTGAAAAATACCCTGAAGCCATCAAACAATTATCTCAGTGGTTAACTGAAGGAAAACTAACATATACAGAAACGATTGCTGAAGGTTTTGATAACATTCCTCAAGCATTTTTAGACCTTTTTGAAGGTAAAAACAGCGGTAAAATGCTGGTTAAAATTTAAATAACATATTAAAATTCAAGATTATGAATAATTTTCAATATAAAAATCCTACAAAAATTTTATTTGGTAAAAACCAAATAGACAATATTACAAATGAGATTCCTAAAAACGCTAAAGTATTGCTACTTTATGGAGGTGGAAGCATCAAAACAAATGGAATTTACGATCAGGTAAAAAAAGGACTTTCAACATTTGAAGTTGTTGAATTTGGTGGTATTCCTGCCAACCCAGAATATGCTGTTTTAGTAGAAGCTCTAAAAGTAATTAAAGAAGAAAAAATTACTTTTTTATTAGCTGTTGGTGGAGGTTCTGTAATTGACGGAACTAAATTTTTGTCTGCTGCAGCATTGTATAAAGGTGAAGAACCTTGGAACATACTTAAAAACAACGAACGTACATTAGAAGGAATGCCTTTTGGAACAGTACTTACATTACCAGCTACAGGATCAGAAATGAACTCGGGAGCCGTAATTACTCGTAGAGAAACAAAAGAAAAGTTAGTGATGGGCGGTCCTGGATTATTTCCTATGTTTTCAATATTAGATCCTGAGGTTGTAAAGTCAATTCCACAGCGTCAAATTGCAAATGGTTTAGCCGATGCTTTTACACACGTTTTAGAACAATATATGACGTATTCAGTAGATGCAAAACTACAAGATCGTTTTGCTGAAAGCATACTGCAAACATTGGTTGAAGTTGCTCCTACTTTATTAAAAGATCCTACAAATTATAATGCAGCAGCTAATTTTATGTGGAGCTGCACTATGGCTTTAAATGGGTTAATTCAACAAGGTGTACCATCTGATTGGGCGATTCATATGATGGGCCATGAGCTAACTGCACTATTTGGTATAGATCACGCACGTACATTGGCAATTATTACTGAAAGTCATTACACCTATAATTTAGAAAGTAAAAAAGAAAAATTAGCTCAATA
>NZ_JBFFOE010000049.1:0-20686 GCF_041562875.1 Lutibacter sp.
CTTCAATAATAGATTTTAAGGTTTCAAATCCTAAAAAACCAGGAACGGCACAAATTACCAAATCGAAAGGTTTTATGGTTTTTTGAAGTTCAATTTTGTCCGTTACGTCCAATTCAATTGGTGTAAGTTTATCGCATTTTTTCCCTGCTTTTTCTAAAGCAGTTTTGTTAAAATCGGTAATTGAAACTGAGTGATTTTTTGCCATATCAATAGCCATTGTGCTACCAACCATACCGGCACCTAATACAATTATATTGCTCATACTGTTTGTTTATTTTAAAATAATGATGAAATGAATTTTTGAAAGTTAGGAGTACTTGCTATATGAAAAGATGGATAATCCTTATAACCCAGGAATAAAAACCCAGGGCATTTGAGATAAGCTTTTTGTATAAAAAATTAACATACCTTAAACATACAAAATATTCATTAACTAAAACAAAAATATTTTGGCAAGCGTAAAAATTCCTGTTATAAAAATTAAAATAAGTACAATTGATTTAAATTTTTCTTAGAAAATGGTGTTTAGTATTTTCTTTCCTAAATAAGTTCCAACTATACTTACCACTAATAAAATAAATAAAAGTAAATAATCCAAAACTTATGTTTTAATTCCGCCTATTAAAATTACAATTTTTTTAGTGATTTCTATCTCTATTTTAATTAACTTTATAAGTGAATGAAAGTTCTTATTTATCATAATTGTTATTAAAAAGGTTCAATAATGAAAAATATATTTAAAATAAGTTTGCTCTTTTTTTTTCTTATTATCAGCTGTCAATCTGATAATGACATTAATGATAGCCCATATCCTTATTTGAATAATGTAGGATATTCAGCCTATGATATTTTATCAAATAACATTTTTACAGATATTATTATTGAAGTTTTATATGTTGATGAATATAGACCATCAGATGAAGCTTTAAATAATTTTAAAAGCCTTATAGAAGCAAGAACATACAAGAATATTATACAAATTAATACAAGATTAATCGATATTTCAATTGAGGAATCTTACACATTAGATGCCGTAATAAATATTGAAGATAATAATAGAAGTTATTATTCAAAAGCTAATCGGTTAGCAATTTTCGTTTTATTTTTAAATGGCAGTTCATCAAAAGATGAAGAAAATTCGGTAATACTTGGTATGGCTTATAGAAATACATCTTTTGTTATTTTTGAAGAAACCATACGTTTACTTTCAGATAGCGTAAATGAACCTAATAGTATGGTTTTAGAAGCTACTGTAATAGAACATGAATTTGGGCATCTTCTTGGGTTGGTAGATGTAGGCTCACCAATGATAAGTGACCATGAAGACATGGAAAATAATGCGCATTGTATTTCTGAAGATTGTTTAATGTATTATGAAATTGAAAGTGTAGACAGAACAAGGAATTTTAATTTTGAAGCACAAATACCAAAATTTGATTCTTTTTGTCTTGCAGATTTAAAAGCAAATGGAGGAAAATAAATAGTGTTTTACAGAATATAATGTTTTCCTTGCCAAGTATTTTTCTCAGTAAGTTTTTTATCTATTTTGGCAACTATTTCAAAGTTTTTAAGATTGTTCCATTTGGGTGCAATTAGCAAATCTTGAGGTGTTTCGCTAATAAATCGTTCAATAATGATATTTGGCCTTAATTGTCCAACAAAATCAGATATAAAATCAATATAGCTATCTGATGTAAATAAGTTGAAATTTTCAGGATTTCGTTTGTGTTGAACTGCCATTACAGAATTTTTTACAATTTGTAAATGATGCAGTTTCAAGGTGTCAATGGGTAATTTAGAAATTTCAGAAGCGTGATTTAAAAGTTCACTTTTCGATTCCTCAGGCAATCCAAGAATTAAATGAGCACCTAAATGAAATCCTTTATTTTTACATTTTTCATACGTTGCTTTTGTTTCTTCAAACGTATGACATCTGTTTACTTTTTCTAAAGTTCTGTTTAAAGTACTTTCAACACCAAATTCTAATGAAATGAAGTGTTTTTTTGATAAAAAAGATAAATAATCAATAATCTCTTCTGAAATACAATCGGGTCTTGTACCAATCACCAAACCAATAACTCCTTCAACATTTAAAGCTTCATTATACATTTTTTTAAGCGAATCTAAATCGGAATACGTATTTGTATATGCTTGAAAATAAGCTAAGTATTTTTGTGCTTTGTATTTTTTACCGAAAAATGAAATGCCTTGTTCTAATTGCTCTTTGATACTTTTTGTAGGTTCACAATAATCAGGATTAAATGTATTGTTATTACAATACGTACAACCACCATACCCTTTTGTACCATCTCTGTTAGGACAAGAAAACCCAATATCTAATGATATCTTTTGAACTCTTTCTCCAAATGTTGATTTGATGAATGAAGAATAATCTAAGTAACGTTTTCCTGTAAATTGCATGTGAAAAATTTGTATTGCAAAATTATTAAAAGAAGTTGGATTGGGTTACATTTACTTACTTATTATGAAAAATATTCAAGAAATAAAAAGGAAACTATACGAAGCTTGTCTATTGTTTGTAGATGAAAAATACAACACAGTTACTTCAATTATTGAATCTAATAAAAAAGCCTTGTTTTCAGAAACAAAAAGTTCCGCTGGTGATAAACACGAAACAGGAAGAGCCATGTTGCAATTAGAAATGGAAAAAGCAAGTCAGCAATTAGCTGTAATTTTTGAAATGAAAGAAGCATTATCTAAAATAGAAATTCAAAAAACTTCAAAAATGATATGTTTAGGAAGTTTAATTATCACCAATAAAGCATCTTATTTTTTAGCAATAAGCACTGGTAAAATTACTATTGAAAATACTAATTATTATGCAGTTTCTACCAATTCTCCAATAGGAAAACAACTGTTAGGAAAAAGCATTGGTGATAGGATTCCTTTTAATGAAGCTGAAATTTCCGCAATTTATTAGCTATTAAATCAAATAATCGCCAACTTCAGATTGATGACTGAAAAATCAAACAAGAAAATTTAAAATAACTATCTACCTTTTCGCATCCAACTAGGGCTTTTGAACTTTGATTTCTGGTTTAAATTTATATCATTATCATTCACATGACGAACATCTTCAATTGAATAGAAAGCGTTAGGATTAAAAAGGTTTATGATATCAATGATATTTTTATTTTCGGTACGCTTTACCACCAAATAAATAATATGAACACTACTTTTATTACCATCTGCAACAATAGAAGTGATTTTATAACCGCCATTTATCAATTTTTCAATTAAAGATGTAGCGTCTTTTTGGGTAATAATTCTAAACATTTGAACTCCCATTGCCAATTTTTCTTCAATAATTAAACCAATATAATTTCCTGTTGCAAATCCGGCAGCGTAAGCAATATAGCAAGCTACATTATCAAGATTTTGCATAATTTTTGTAATAGCAATCAGCCAAATTAAAACTTCAAAAAACCCCAATAATGGGGCTAAAAATTTGTTGCCTTTAGCAACAAATACAATGCGAAGAGTATCAAGTGTGACATCAACAATACGCGAAAAGAATATCATCAATGGTAAAATAAAATATGTAAACCAAAAAGAAAAATCTGTTACATCCATAATTATTTAAAGTCTAAGATTTTATGAATACAAAAACACGGATGGTATTTAATTGTTAACAGTGACCATTAAATAGTTTTTGCAATTTATTTTTATATTGGATTGATTTAAAAAAACGTCAACTTGAACTTGATTCAGGGTGACGACCTTCAAAATTTTTAGACAGCCTTTTTTAAAATTATGTCAGTCTGAGCTTGTTGAAGACTTATTCTTAAGATTTAAGAAACTTCAACAAGCTCAGACTGACATGTTATATAAACTATTCTTTAATTTTAACTTTATTAGGCAATTCTTTATAGCCCATATTGTACAAAGTAAAACCAAAAATATCAGCATATTGTTCAATAGTTTTTGAAACTGGTGTTCCTGCACCGTGACCTGCATTTGTTTCAATGCGAATTAAGGCTGGGTTATTACCAGTTTGTTTTGATTGTAGTTCAGCAGCAAATTTAAATGAATGTGCAGGTACAACTCTATCATCGTGATCTCCTGTAGTTACTAAAGTTGCAGGATATTCAACACCTTCTTTAATAGTATGAACTGGAGAATATCCTTTTAAATATTCAAACATTTCTTTTGAATCTTCAGAAGTTCCATAATCATACGCCCAACCAGCACCGGCAGTAAAAGTGTGATAGCGTAGCATATCCATAACACCAACGGCAGGTAAGGCAACTTTCATTAAATCTGGTCTTTGAGTCATTGTTGCACCTACCAATAAACCACCATTTGAGCCTCCTCTAATCGCTAAATAGTCAGATGAGGTGTATTTATTTTCAATTAAATATTCAGCAGCAGCAATAAAGTCATCAAAAACATTTTGCTTTTTCATTTTAATACCTGCATCATGCCATGCTTTTCCATATTCGCCACCACCACGTATATTAGGAACTGCATAAATTCCACCTTGTTCCATCCAAACAGCATTGGTAATGCTAAAAGAAGGTGTTAAACTAATATTAAATCCACCATAACCATATAAAATAGTTGGGTTTTTACCGTTTAACACGGTTCCTTTTTTATAGGAAATAATCATTGGAATTTTTGTTCCATCTTTTGAAGTATAAAAAACCTGATGAGATTCAAAATCATTAGATTCAAAATCAATAGCTGGTTTTTTATATAATTCTGATTCCCCTGACACTGTTTTAAATGAATAAATTGAACCAGGAGTAATATAATTTGAGAATGAATAATAGATAACTTCATCGTCTTTTTTTCCGCTAAAACCACCTGCTGAACCAACACCGGGAAGTTCAATATCTCTAATTAATGTACCATTATAATCATATTGTTTTACTTGAGAAACGGCATCAACCATATAGTTGGTAAATATAAAGCCATTTGCTTTTGATGGTGATAATACATTGTTAGTTTCTGGAATTACATCAACCCAATTTTTTGAATCAACATTAGCTACATTTGCAGAAACAATACGTTTGTTTGGAGCGTCTAAATTGGTAACTAATAATAATTTACCATCTTTATGATCTAATACTGAAGTGTCATAGTCAAAACCTAAAATAATTGGTTTTATTGGACTGTTTGGATTTGATAAATCTTTAAAATACAATTCATTTCCGTTAGTAGAAATTGAGGCACTTATAATTAAGTATTTTTCATCTTCTGTAACACTTCCGCCAACATATCTTCTTTTTTCGTTTTCACCAAATATAATTTTATCATCAGTTTGTTTTGTTTCTAATTTATGATAAAACAATCTGTGTTGATCTGTTTTTGCAGAAAGCTCACTTCCTTTAGGTTTTTCGTAACTTGAATAGAAGATTCCTTCATTACCTTTCCAAGCCATTCCACTAAATTTTACATCAATTAGGGTGTCTTCTTTTATTTCTTTTGAAATAGCATCCATTACAATAATTTTCCTCCAGTCAGATCCACCTTCAGAAATAGCATACGCAACAATACTTCCGTCTTTTGAAAAAGAAATTTCACCTAAAGAAGTAGTACCATCTTCAGAAAAAGTATTTGGATCTAAAAATACTTCTGGTTCTTCATTTTCTTTATGTCTATAAAGAACATATTGATTTTGTAAACCATTGTTTTTATAAAAGTAAGTGTATTCTCCTTCTTTAAAAGGGGAACCTATTTTTTCGTAATTCCATAGCTTTTCTAATCTATTTTTTAAATCTTCACGGAAAGGAATAGTAGCTAAATAATTAAACGTAACGGTATTTTGCGCCTTTACCCATTCAGCAGTTTCTGTAGACATGTCATCTTCTAACCAACGGTATGCGTCTTTAACTTTTGTTCCAAAATAATCAGTTACGGTATCAACTTGTTTTGTAGTAGGATAATTCAATTTTATTTCATTTTTTTCAGATTCAGAATTTTTACAGGAAATTAAAAAAATTCCAATCAGCGTTAACAATAGTATATTTTTCATGGTTTTATTATTTAAGTAAGAACAAATTTAACTAAAAAAGGTATACTCTGTTGAGTATACCTTGTATTTTTGATTGATTAAAATTGCTAGTAAATTAAAAAAGTATTTTTAATTTACTCCAGTTGTCATATATTAAGATACCATTTATAATAGTTACAATAGCGGCAGGTCCAATTCCCGCAGGAGCTAAAAACAAATGGAAAAAGATCATATTTACAGAAATTGGAGCTAAAACTATTAAAGCAAAAGGCACCCATTTTTTAACAAGTAATAATAAACCTACAACAACTTCGGAAGCTCCTACCAATTTAAGCATATAACCTGAAGCCATCATAGCTCCCATTAAGTTTCCTGCAGGTTCAGGCATTTCCATGTGTGGCATAAAATCTAGAAACTTGTTAGCTCCAAATATTAGGAGAATTAATCCTAATAAGATGCGTAATACCATCGTTAATTTTGAATTCATAATAATTAAGGTTTTAGTTTATAATTAGTTAATGAAGTCGTTAAATTACTAAATTAATTACAATAGTAACTATTGTTACTTAGAATTTGTAAGTTTTTATGTCAATTTGTCGTCAAATAAAGCGGCATTAATATTGCTTTATTATATAAAAATAAATTTTAAAAGAATGACTGAATTATTAACAAAACAAACCTTTTTAGAAAAGGTGTTTGATTTCGAAAAAAATAAAGAGTGGAAGTTTGAGGGTGATTTACCTTGTATTATTGATTTTTATGCAGATTGGTGTGGACCATGTAAAATGGTTGCTCCAGTTTTAGAGGAATTAAGTAATGAATATGAAGGTAAAATTAATATTTATAAAGTAGATACTGAAGTTGAGCAAGAATTAGCAGCAGCATTTGGAATTAGAAGTATCCCTTCTATGCTATTTGTACCAAAAGAAAGTGAACCTCAAATGAGTCAAGGAGCACTTCCTAAACATCAATTAGAACAAATTATAGCAGACGTTTTAAAAGCATCAAAATAAACCCCAAAAACCCCAAAAATTAAGTCGCACATTGTGTGGCTTTTTTTATTCAAAAATAGCCTAATATTTCAATGTTGTTTTAAGTCTTAAAATGGCTATATTTTAAAAAAAGACATGTTTAGAGATGCAAGATAGTTATGAAGTGCATTTTTTAGAAATAGACACAGCTAAATTTCTTCTATTAGAATGTCTCTGAGCTTACTCCTAGATTATTTACATAATTAGACTTTCAAAAAAAAGTTTATATTTGTAATTATGATACAAAGTTGGATAGGCTTATTGGCACTTCTTAAATTCTTTATTAAAAGAGATCCTGAATGAAATCTTTCATTCTAAAGGTGCTTTTTTTAATTCAATAAATATGTACCTTTAATTCATTATAAATTTAACTAAAATAAATTATCACTCTAAGTTGAATCGTTTTTAAAATAATTTTTCTCCTTTTTTGGGGTATTCATAACTAAAAAAACATAAAATGCCTAGATATTATTCATTAGGTAAAATACCACCTAAACGTCATACAACTTTTGAAAAACCAACTGGCGGCCTTTATCAAGAAGAGCTTTTTGGAACTGCAGGTTTTGTAGGAATGTCTTCCTTATTATATCATTTAAATCCACCAACCGTTGTTTCAGAAATAAAACAACTAAAAATTGTTGCGCCAAAAATAGCGATTGAAAAAAATATGAAAGCGTTAAGTTTTAAAGGATTTTCTTTAAAGCCTGAAACTGATTATTTAGACAGTCGTAAAACATTGTTTGTAAATAATGATTTACATATTGGGTTAGCTGCTCCAAAAGAATTCTCTTCTTCTTATTTCTACAAAAATGCAGATGCAGATGAAATGCTTTTCGTTCATATTGGTTCAGGAACTTTAAAAACGATGTATGGTACTATTGAATTTAAATATGGAGATTATTTAATTATACCACGAGGTACCGTTTATCAAATTGATTTTGATACTGAAGAAAACAGATTACTTTATGTAGAATCTTTTAGTCCAATTGTAACACCAAAACAATATCGAAATAATTTTGGGCAATTATTAGAACATTCACCATTTTGTGAACGTGATTTCAGATTACCAACTAATTTACAAACGTATGATGAAAAAGGAACTTTTAGAGTTTTAATCAAAAAACAAGGTGTTTTGTGGGAATATATGTATAGCAATCACCCATTTGATGTTGTTGGTTGGGACGGATTTAATTATCCGTACGCATTTTCAATACATGATTTTGAACCAATTACAGGTCGTATTCATATGCCACCACCAATTCACCAAACTTGGGAAGCGGCAGGTTTTGTAGTTTGTTCTTTTGTGCCAAGAATGTACGATTATCATCCAAAATCAATTCCGGCTCCATATCATCATAGCAATATAGACTCTGAAGAAATATTGTATTATGTTGATGGTGATTTTATGAGTAGAAATAACATTGAAAAAGGTCAAATAACCTTGCATCCTGGAGGAATTCCTCACGGACCACACCCTGGAGCTATTGAAAGAAGTGTTGGTAAAAAATTTACGGAAGAATTAGCGGTTATGATTGATCCTTTTAAACCAGTTATGATTACTGAAGAAGCATTAAATTTACAAGTAGATGATTATTATAAATCTTGGATAACCGATTAATTTGACTCTTAGAAAAGAGATTAAAGACAAAAGACCAAGCAAGTTATATAACTTAGATTAATATGAAAAGGCATAATTATAAAAAATTAAAAATTTGGCAATTGGGTTTAGAAATTTCAAAAAATGTTTCTGATATTTTAAATGATTTTCCAAAACACGAAAGATTTGATTTAAGTTTACAAATAAGTAGATGTTCAATTTCAATACCTAGTAATATTGCTGAAGGTTCTGCAAGAACTGACAAGTCCTTTTCTCATTTTCTTAATATTTCTTTAGGGTCTTCTTTTGAACTTTCAACACAACTTTTAATTGCTCATCACAGAACATATATTAATACAGAAATATTAAATAAAATGGAAGAAAAAATTGAAGAATTTCAAAAAATGACTATGGGTTTCCAAAATGGTATAATTTAGTCTTTTCTCTATCTTCTTTTTTCTTTTATAAAAAAATATAAAAAAATGTCAGATTTAAAAAGTAAACAAAATTTTAATTACGGATTGGAAAAAATATTTTCAGAAGCTGAAGATTTTTTACCTTTACTAGGAACGGACTACGTTGAATTTTACGTTGGAAACGCCAAACAAGCAGCACATTATTACAAAACTGCATTCGGATTTCAATCTTTAGCCTATGCAGGTTTAGAAACTGGAATAACCGACAGAACTAGTTATGTGTTAGTTCAAGATAAAATACGTTTGGTGTTAACTACACCTATGCCAAATTCAGAAAATAAAGAAATTTCAGAACACATTTCAACACATGGCGATGGTGTAAAAGTAGTGGCTCTTTGGGTAGAAGATGCAACAAAAGCTTGGGAAGAAACCACAAAAAGAGGTGCCAAATCGTTTCTAAAACCTACCAAAGAAAGTGATAAAAATGGTGAAGTTGTTCGTTCAGGAATTCACACCTATGGAGATACAGTTCATATTTTTGTAGAACGTAAAAACTATACAGGTGTATTTCTTCCGAAGTTTGAAAAATGGGAATCAACTCACAATCCTAAAGATGTTGGTTTGCGTTATATAGATCATATGGTTGGAAATGTTGGTTGGAACGAAATGAATGTTTGGGCTAAATTTTACAAAGATGTCATGGGTTTTGCAAACTTAATTACTTTTGATGATAAAGATATTTCAACACAGTTTACTGCCTTAATGAGTAAAGTAATGACCAATGGAAATGGGCGTGTAAAATTTCCAATAAATGAACCTGCTGAAGGAATTAAAAAATCTCAAATTGAAGAATATTTAGATTTTTACAATGGTGCAGGAGTTCAACACATAGCCGTTGCAACAAACAATATTTTAGAAACGGTAAAAGAAATGACCGCACGTGGAGTGGAATTTTTATATGTTCCAGGCTCTTATTATGACACTGTTTTAGATAGAGTTGGAGAAATTGATGAAAATTTAGCTGAATTAAAAGAGTTGGGAATTTTAGTTGACCGAGATGATGAAGGTTATTTATTGCAAATTTTCACAAAACCAGTGACTGATAGACCCACATTATTTTTTGAAATTATTCAACGAAAAGGGGCACAATCATTTGGAAAAGGAAATTTTAAAGCCTTATTTGAAAGCATTGAAGCAGAACAAGAACGTAGAGGTACTCTATAATAGCTAATAATTTAATAAATGCTTAACTTCATTTGCTACCCTTTTATTATTTTTGGCTTAATAATTGCATTTTTAACAAAATAACTATGAACACAATAATCAAATGATAAAACGACTAATTATATTGTTTCTTCTTATTTCTGCAGTTTCATTCGGACAATCAGTTAAAAAAGAAGATAGTGCCACTAAATTTGCCTTTCAAAAAGGTGAATGGCTTAAATTTAGAATGAGCTATAGTAATTTCCTAAACGCTGGTTTTTCAACAATGGAAGTGAAAGAGTTAAAAAACAACGGTAAAGATGCTTTTCATTTTATTGGAGAAGGAAAATCTACGGGGCTAATAAGTTTATTTTTTAAAGTAAAAGATAACTACCAATCGTATATGTACAAAGAAAGTCTACAACCATTTAGATCTATTCGAAAAATTGATGAAGGTGGCTATACAAAAGATCAGGAAACTTTTTTCGACTATAATATGAATGAGGCGACTGTAAAAAACTATAAGCATAATACCGAAACAAAGCATCCTATTAATAAAAATATACAAGACATCCTTTCTTCATTATATTATATTAGAAATCAAAATATCCGCAATTATAAAATTGGTGAAGAAATTGAATTAGATATGTTTTTTGATGATGAAATTAATAAATTTAAACTTCGCTTTTTGGGAAAAGAAATCATAAAAACAAAATTCGGTAAAGTTAAATGCTTGAAATTTATGCCAATGGTACAATCTGGTCGTGTTTTTAAAGAAGAAGAAAGTGTTACTATTTGGATAAGTGATGATGAAAATAAAATTCCGCTTCGTATTAAAGCCTCATTAGTAGTTGGTTCATTAAGAGCAGATTTAGATGCTTTTAAAGGTTTAGCTCATCCTTTTAATATTATTTTTGACAATTAAATTGTATTTTTGCGTTATTAAATTTTCACCTAATTAATTCGTAAATAATCAAGCCATTGAAAAAAATAGTATTCCTTCTAATTATTGTTGTATTTGCAGCATGTGCCGATAAAAAAAAGAGTGATAATATAGCTGTAGATTCTGTTGAACCAGAAATTATTTTTAAATATGGTTATAAATTAAATGATTATAAAGTAATTCATGACACTATTAAATCTGGAGAAAATTTTAGTGAAATACTTGATAGGCACCATATTGACTATCCAAAAGTATTAGAAATTGTTTCCAAAATAAAGGATACTTTTAATGTTCGAAAGATTAGAACTGGAATTCCATATACTATTTTAGCAAAAACAGACTCCACAGAAGTCGCTCAAGTTTTTATATACAAGCACTCTCAAGTTAATTATACAGTTATTGATTTTAAAGACTCAATAATAAAAGCCTACAATGCCAAAATACCAGTAAAAACAGTTGTTAAAACAGTTGCGGGTGTTATTACAAGCAACCTTTCAAACGCTATGGATGATCAAGGTTTAAGCCCGTATTTAACCTATAAAATGGCTGATGATATTTATGCTTGGACTATTGATTTTTCGAAACTTCAAGAAAATGATAAATTTAAATTAATATATGAGCAATTATATATTCATGATACAATTCCAGTTGGTATTGGAGAAGTAAAGGCTGCTTATTTTGAACATGGAGGCAAGCCTTTTTATGCTTTTAAATATGTAGCTGATTCTATCATGGGTATTCCAGATTACTATGATGATGAAGCAGCAAATTTACGTCGTCAATTTTTAAAAATGCCAGTTAAATTTAGCAGAATATCTTCCAAATATAATCTACGAAGAAAAATAGCTTACTATGGAAATAAAATAAGAGCGCATAAAGGTACAGATTATGCAGCGCCTGTTGGAACTCCTATTATGACAACTGCAAATGGAACCGTCATAGAATCTCAATACAAAGGAGGTAATGGGAATTATGTAAAAGTGAGACATAATAGCACCTATAGCACGCAATACCTACACATGAGCAAAAGAGCTGTAAAAGTTGGTAATGTAGTTAAACAAGGTGATATAATTGGTTATATTGGTATGACGGGTAATACTGCAGGACCACATGTATGTTATCGTTTTTGGAAAAATGGAGAACAAGTTGACCCTTTAAAACAAAAATTACCAGTTGCTGAACCTATGAAAGAAACGATTAAACCTATATATTTTAAGTTTATTGACCCTCTTAAATCTAAATTAGATTCCATTAAATATTCTCATTAACAGACTAGATTTTAACTTTAAAAGTAGAATTAGATTCTTAAATTAAATCATGAAAAACATTAACCCAACTGAAACAAAAGCTTGGCAAAAGCTTACAAATCATTATAACGAAGTTAAAAACCAACATTTAAAATCATTATTTAGTAATGATATTAATAGAAAAGAAAAATTTAGCATCAATTTTAATGACTTTGAATTTGATTATTCTAAAAATAGAATTACAGAGGAAACACTCCAGTATTTATTAGAATTAGCAGATGAAGTTGATCTAAAAAGTGCTATTAATTCGCTATTTTTAGGTGAAAAAATCAATCAGACTGAAAAAAGAGCTGTTTTGCATACAGCGTTAAGAAGCCAATTAAATAATGAAGTATTTGTTGATGGTGAAAATATAGTACCTGAAATTAAAGAAGCATTAAAAAAAATAGAAATTTTCACTAACAAAGTAGTTTCTGGAGATTGGAAAGGGTATACTAATAAATCAATTACCGATATTGTAAATATTGGTATTGGTGGATCAGATTTAGGTCCAGATATGATTGTTGAATCATTAAAATATTACAAAAATCAACTGAATGTTCATTTTGTTTCTAATATAGATGGTGATCACGTTCAAGAAGTCATCAAAAACTTGAATCCTGAAACAACACTATTTGTTATTGTTTCAAAAACATTTACAACACAAGAAACACTTACAAATGCAACCACTATAAAAAAGTGGTTTTTGCAAACAGCTTCTGAAAGTGATGTTGCCAAACATTTTGTGGCAGTTTCAACCAATTTAGAAACCGTTAAAAACTTTGGAATTGCTTCAGAAAATATTTTCCCTATGTGGGACTGGGTTGGTGGTCGCTTTTCATTATGGAGCGCCGTTGGACTTTCAATTAGTTTAGCTGTAGGTTTTCAAAACTTTAAAGAATTGTTAATAGGTGCGTTTGAAATGGATGAACATTTTAAAAATACACCTTTTGAAAAAAATGCGCCCATAATTTTAAGTTTAATAGGTATTTGGTATACCAACTTTTTTAATACTGAAACCGAAGCCATTTTACCATATACGCAATACTTAAGCAAATTAGCACCTTATTTACAACAAGCCATTATGGAAAGTAATGGTAAAAGTGTTGACAGAAATGGAAACCCTGTTAATTACCAAACAGGAAATGTTATTTGGGGAAGTACAGGAACTAACTCACAACATGCTTTTATGCAATTATTGCATCAAGGAACCAAACTAATTCCTGCGGACTTTATTGGATTTAAAGAATCTCTTTATGGAAATAAAGAACACCACGAAAAATTAATGGCTAATTTCTATGCTCAAACCCAAGCGCTAGCTGAGGGTAAAACAAAAGAAGAAGCACATTTAGATTTAAAAACACAGGGTAAAATGAATGAAATTGAAACTTTATTACCCTATAAAGTTTTTGAAGGAAATAAACCTAGTACTACCATTTTAATAGAAAAACTGACACCTAAAACTTTAGGAAGCCTCATTGCTTTTTATGAACATAAAATATTTGTTCAAGGAATCATTTGGAATATTTTTAGTTATGATCAATTTGGAGTTGAGTTAGGGAAAGAATTAGCACAAAAATTATATAAAAATTCCTAATTTTTTTAGCACTCACAAAAGCAACCATCTTTTAAAAATAACATCTGTTAATAAACTGTTAACATTTAAACTAATGGATACCTGTTTATATGGTGTTTTTTATTATTTTTAAGGTTCTTAATTTTTTGTTAAAACTTAACAATTAATTAAAATTACAGTTCAATAAAAAGGTGCATTTTTGCACAAACATTTAATTCAAATTCAAATTACACAATGAGAAATTTTAAAAATTGGCTAGTGGTAGTTATGTTGATTTCAACATCTGCCATTTTTGCACAAACCAAACTTACTGGTAAAATTGTTGATGAAACAAATCAACCATTACCAGGCGCTACTGTAGTTCTTCAGGGAGCACAATCAGGAGCTTCATCAGATTTTGATGGAAATTTTACATTTGAAACTTCAAGTGCTAATGGTACTATTTTGGTTTCATTTGTTGGTTATGAAACCAAAACATTAACATTTAACGGGGCTAAAAATTTTGGCACTATTGCCTTAAACCCTTCTGCAGAGTCTTTAGATGAGATTGTGATTACTGCAACATCTTTCGCTATTGCAAGAAAAACACCAGTTGCAGTTTCAACTGTAAAAGCTGATGTTATTGAAAATAAATTAGGATCTCAAGAGTTTCCTGAAATCTTAAAATCTACTCCAGGTGTTTATGCAACTAAATCAGGTGGTGGTTTTGGAGATGGTGGTTTAACACTTAGAGGATTTAACTCTGAAAACGTAGCGGTTATGATTAACGGTGTACCTGTTAATGATATGGAAAACGGTAGAGTTTACTGGAGTAACTGGGCTGGTTTAGCTGATGTTACAAGTGCTATGCAAGTGCAACGTGGTTTAGGAGCTTCTAAAGTAGCTGTTCCTTCTATTGGAGGTACGGTAAACATCTTATCTAAAACAACGGATATGGAAAAAGGTGGAAATATTTTCACTAGTACAGGAAATGATGGGTACCAAAAATATGGAGCAACTGTTTCAACAGGATTGTTAGATAATGGTTTTGCTGCTACAGTTTCAGCTTCTAAAACTAAAGGGAATGGATATGTTGATGGAACAGAATTTGAAGGATATAGCTATTTTGCTAATATATCAAAACAAATAGGTGATAATCATAAAATCTCTATAACTTCTTTTGGTGCTCCACAATGGCACGGACAAAGACAAAATCAAAGTTTAATTTCTACTTACAGAAATGCTGAAAGTGGTATTAAATTTAATCCTAACTGGGGTCTTAGAGACGGAAATGTTGTAAATGTTGAAGATAACTTCTATCATAAATCACAAACTTCTTTAAATCACTACTGGACAATTAGTGATAAAACAAATTTATCTACAGCACTTTATGCTTCTTGGGGAACAGGAGGTGGTGGTGGAACTGCTGGTAACACAGGTTTATTCAACGAAAGAATAGGTGGTTCAGACCAACCAATAGATATCGATAATATTGTAGCTTTAAATAGAGCTAACGGAGCTTTAGGAGCTGAAGCTTATTTAAGAGCTTCTAGAAATGACCACAGTTGGTTTGGAGCTTTATCAACTTTAAAAACGGAGTTAAATGATCACTTATCATTTGTAGGAGGTGTAGACATCAGATCATATGTTGGGAAACATTTCTCTGAAGTTACAGATTTATTAGGGGCTGATTATGCTTATGATAACAATAACGTAAACAACCCAAATGCAGCTTTACAAGTGGGAGATAAGCGTGATTACTGGAATGATGGTGAAGTTGAATGGCAAGGTTTATTTACCCAATTAGAGTATGACAAAGATAACATTGCTGGTTTTGTTTCAGTTGCTGTTTCAAATACTTCTTATGTAAGAGTTGATTACTTTAACTACTTAGATAGTGATGCTTTACAAACAACGGATCAATATAATTTCACAGGGTATAGTGTAAAAGGTGGTGCTAACTACAATATTAATGGTGAACATAACGTATTTGCAAACATTGGATATTTTGAAAAAGCACCAGGATTTGATGCTGTTTTCTTAAATTTTGATAATGAGCATATCAATGCTGATGCTGAAAATCAAAAAATATTTAGTACTGAATTAGGGTATGGCTTTAAGGGTCGAAATTTTGGAGCTAATGTTAATATTTATAGAACTGAATGGAAAGATAGAACGTTAACAAGAAGTTTTGCTAATCCTGATGGTTCATTCAACTCTGCTAATATATTAGGAGTTAATGCAATACATCAAGGTGTTGAGTTAGACTGGACTTACAGAGCTTCAGATAAATTAACCCTAACAGGTATGCTTTCTTTAGGAGACTGGACTTGGGATAATAATGTTGAAAATGTGCAAATATTTGATGATTCACAAAATTTAGTTCAAACCATAAATTTATTTATTGAAGGATTAAAAGTGTCAGATGCTGCTCAAACAACTGCTGCTTTAGGTTTTGATTATGAGTTAATGAAAAAAACACATTTCACTATGGATTTCAACTATTTTGCTGATATCTATGCTCGTTACGATCCAAATAGAAGAACTTCCGTAGGTCCACAAGCTTGGTCACTTCCTGATTATTCAACATTTGATATGAGCATTAGACATGGATTTAAAATTGGTGATTTAGATGCAACCTTAACAGGTAGAATGAACAATGTATTTGACACTCAGTATATTTCTGATGCAACTGATGGCGTAGGTTCAGTAACTGAAACTGCCTATGTTTGGTATGGTTATGGAAGAACATTTAATATTAGTGCAAAACTTAAATTTTAAAAATATATAATTATGAAAAAATTTATTTATTTATTACCGGTTTTGGCCTTATTTTTTACGGCCTGTGACCCTATGGATGAAATATATGCAGACATTGATGCTCAGGAGAACATTATAGTTGGTGATGCTAATTATACACTTACAGATGATGATTATTCTATTTTAGAATTAGACGGAGGTTTCGAATCTGTAGATGATGTTAAATCTATGGTTCCTAATTTTCTTACTGGTAAATATCCTGTATGGGGAAAAGGCTCTTCAGTTTTAGTTAACTATAATATGATAGGAGGTCTTACTGATTTAGCAGAAGTTAGCAACTATGTTAATGCTGTAAACTACACTTTAAATATAGATGATTATGCTGCAAGCGGAAGTGATGTTTTAGGTTTTTATCCAGCTATTACACCAAGTGATTTTTTAGAAGATGTACTTACTGACAATGTTGAAGCAGTAGAAGGTGATGTTGCATTGGTAAAATATGTTCAATTTACTGAAGAACCTATTATAACAACTACTACTAATTATTTATTAGCAGATGATTTTGATTATGGTTCTGTTGCTGGAGATTTATCAGCTATTAGTGATTGGGTAGGTCATTCAGGAGGTGCACCATTAGTAGGGTACACAACGACAAGTTTAGCTATGGTAAATTATCCTTCATCTGACATAGGAGGTGCTGCATCAATAGATGGTTTTGGTTCACAAGATGTTAATCGTTCATTTACTCCTAAAGCCTCAGGAACAGTTTATTTAAGTGCCTTGGTAAATTTAAGTGCTGTTGGTGCTGATACTGGAACTTACTTTTTTCACTTATTAGATCAAGGAACTAATTTTAGAGCAAGAGTTGGCGCTATGAGTGATGGTAATGGAGGGATGTGGTTTGGAATTGGAGCGAGTTCAAGTACATTAACGTTTGGAGCTAATTCTTTTGCTTTTGATACAACTTATCTTATTGTTGCATCTTACAATATAGACAATGGTACATCTAATTTATATGTATTAACAACTCCTGAGGCAACTGAGCCTCTAACTCCAGAAGCAACAAACATAGGTACAGCTGGTACAATTATTGAAAGAATAGGTATACGCCAAGGGTATAATGGACCAACAGGAATTATTGATGGTGTACGTGTTACTAATTCTTGGGCAGATCTTATGGTTAATGATATTGCTGTTGATGTACAAGGTGATAAAACTTACACAGATGTTTATTATACATTTAATGGTGAATATTGGAATCCATCAACTAATGTATATTATTTAACTTCTGATGATTATGACTCTATGGGTACAGCTTCAGGTCAACCAGGTAAATATAATAACTTTGATAGTGGTATAGCTCCAGCTAATTATTTGCCAACTTTCCTTGCATTAGCACACCCATTTGCACAAGAAGAAGATGCATTAATTGTAATGTATAAATATTACATTAGTGGAACAGGTACTAGAGTTAGAGGAAATTTATATACTGTAATTGATGGTGTATGGACAGCTCATAGTTCATCTTTACAATTTGGTCATGATGGAAACTCTTGGTTACCAGATAATACTATTAAATACACCTTAGTAAATTCTGACTACGAATATATGTCTGCTCAATTATCAGGTGATCCTGAATATGCAGACCTTTGGGATAGCTTAGGTTATTATCATGATTATGATTACCATTGGACTGAAGCACAAATTGTTCATTCACTAGGTATTTTAGCTAATAATATTAATCCAACGGCTGAAGAAGGTCAAAAATATACGTTCACTTATCTTCTTTATGATAACGGTTTAAACACAGTAAGCACTAATGTTATATTAACTAACGGTGTTTGGGTTTTAAATAACTAAATTCTGAAATAGTAAATTTTAAAAACCTCCCCAATTGGGGAGGTTTTTTTATGTTTTAACTTAAGTAATGAAATTTAAGAATAAACCTATAATCTATTCCAAAACGTATCTTCAAGAAAATTTTATTGAATATGATCATTCAAAGTATAGTACTATAAAATCTTCTAAAGAAGGTCTTTTTAAACAATTCAAAATTTTAAACTTAACTTTAAATTGTTTGTAATTACTTTATTATTTGTGTAATAAAACTGTTTATAAATAAGGGTAATAAAAGATGTTTTATTCTTATGTTTTCACTATCTTTATAAAACCTTCAAAAGCCTTATTCTAAAGGGTTTTTTATGCATCTTGTATTTATACTACTATTTTTTAAAATTAATTGTACATTATTCACTAAAATATAGTACATTATTTACACAAATTATCTACTATATAAACCAAACTTAACCTTAGAAAAGACAAAGTTTATACGGTTACTTTACAAAAAGTATACGGTTGCGGAACAAAATTTAATAGGGAAGTTATTTTGAAATCATACAATAGCATAAAAATATTGTTTTTAAAAGGTATATAAAAACCATGTTTCAAGTATATCTCATTCATTTTAGTTAAAATTACTTGAAGGTTTTCATTTTATTAAAAATTAAACCATTTCATTTCTTGTTAAATTTAATTGATTGTAACAGTTCTATTTTTGATGAATGTCAACTCTTTTTTTAGTGTTTCCAACGTACACTTCTTGCTCATTTACAATAACAGGACGTTTTAAAAAAGTGTATTCATCTAAAATTAATTGACGATAATCCTTTTCAGTTAAAACCTGATTTTTCAAGTCCATTTGCTTGAACTTTTTTGCTTTTCTACTAAATAAAACTTCGTAACTGTTGGTTAGCCCATACAATTCATCTAATTGTAGTACAGTAATTGGCGCTGTTTTTATTTCTTGTAAAATATAACCGGAAGTATCCATTTCTTTTAAGATTCTTCTATTGGTGTCACACGTTTTTAAGTGATATATTTTTTTCATGAGTTTAATAGTATGCGTTTATGTAAAATTAATCTGTTTTTATTCTAAATTTGAATACTTTTAATAAAAAAATCAAAAACAATGCAAAAACAGTTCGATACCTTAAAAAAATCAAGACTATTAACCTTAAATATTATTGAAAACCTTACCATGGAACAATTAAATAAAATTCCGGAGGGTTTTAAGAATAATATTGCGTGGAATATTACACACTTAGTGGTAACACAGCAATTGTTATGTTATAAATTATCGGGTTTAGATTGTTTAATTTCAGAAGAAATGATTCTTAATTTTCAAAAAGGAACGTCACCAACCTATACTATTTCTGAAGATGAATTTAATAGTATTAAAAAGCTATTTTTAGAGCTTCCAGAGCGGTTAAAAGAAGATTATGATACTGGATTATTTAAAAACTATTTTGAATACAAAACAAGTGTAGGTATTAATTTAAACACAATTGAGGATGGTATTTTATTTAACCTATACCATGAAGGAATTCATCTTGGAGTTATACTACAATTATTAAAATTTATATAGTAGAAGTGAGTTTGCAACCAAATTTTAAATGTCCTATTAATTAAACTGAAATAAATATAAAAAAGCGTGTTTTTGTGGATAACAAAAACACGCTTTTTTATGCTTTAATAAGAAAGGTTTTACTTAGTTTAAGTAATAAACATACCCTACATGAACCCATAATAACCAATCATTATATTTGTTGGCAGGATCTAGCTTTGCATTTAAACCATCAACATAATTTGAAAAGAAATATTGCCAACGAGATTCAATTAATATATCAGAGTATTCTCCTAATTTATGTCTTGTTCCAATTCCTAACGTAGCAGATGTAGTAATATTTGCTTTAACATTTATAGCTCCAGGCACTTGCCATTTTTCATAAATAACTGAAATATCCTGTGTCCAATCCCCTAAATCCGATTTTAAATCAGGGTTATAAAAATCAACCATAAAACCAGCACTTATATAAGGAGACCACTTTAAATCTGGAATTCTTCTTGAACCAAAATCTA
>NZ_JBFFOE010000050.1:0-20591 GCF_041562875.1 Lutibacter sp.
AATGTATGAATACTGTAAGTTTCCTTTTAAATTATGTAACAAAATTAATAACATAGATAACTAACTTTGTAACATTCTAATAAATCATTATAAATTCATAAAACGAAATAAAATGAAGAAACTAATTATTTTCGCAATTTTCAGTATAACGCTACTTTTTCAAAGTTGTGGTCCAAAAGAAAAACTAAAAAAAACTGAAATCCAAAATGATTCCATTGTTACTGAAACTTTAATCATTGATACTGTTACTACTAATGACCCAGAAGTTATTCTAAAAGACCTCACAAAAGAAAATGTAAATACCCCAATTAAAAAAACGACTACGGTCACAAAAATTACGACAAAAGAACCAGGTAAAGTTGTAACTCAGAAAACAACTGAAACGAAGGTGAATGAAGACACTAAAATTGAAGTTGAAACAAAAGTAGTGGTTACTGAGCAACCGGAAAAAATAGTTGAGGCTGAAACTCCTGTAAAAGTAGTTGTTCAAGTACCCAAAGTTACAACCAACATTTCAGATTGGAAAATTCCTGTTAAATATCAAACCATGAAAAACCCAACAGATTCAAAAGTTGATTTAGCAATTGGAAAATCATTATATTCCAAACATTGTAAATCGTGTCACGGAAGTGAAGGTTATGGTGATGGAACAAAAGCAAAAGAAATGAAAGGTGATTTAGGAGATTTTTCAACTAATTCATTTCAGGCACAAACTGATGGCGCTTTATTTTATAAAACGTCATTTGGCCGGGATGATATGCCTGAATTTACAAAAAAACTCCCACAAGAGGAAGACAGATGGCTTATCGTAAACTACATGAGAACATTAGCTGAGTAAAAACATATTAACTAATTAAAAAAATATCCGTCAATTTGACGGATATTTTTTTAAATTATTCATGGGTAGAAACCTTTTTCCAAGGTGGCATTAACCACAATAAAAAGGTTAAAATCAATAAGGGTAAAATCAACCAAACTGCAGACATCAGATACCCCTCCATTCCTGAATAAACTGCTTTAAAAGAGGTAAACCCACTTAAACTTTTTGAAAATAATTGACCACCAATTACAACATTCCAACGCATAAAGAAAATTCCTATTAGAACTATAATTCCAATAAAAAAATATGCAATTTTTCTAATTTTCTCAGAAGGCTTATAAATTTGAAAGAAACCAATAATTGAGAGTGGTATTATAGTCCCAAAAATTACTTGCATATATATTAATGTAATATTTAACTTACCTCCTACCAATACTTTAATAATATCAAAAGATTCTTCAGCTTCATAAAGCCTATGAATTTGATCTAATGATTCTAAGGTGAAATCTATAATCAAAATATAAAAAAGATATTTAGCAATGGTATCTAGACATAACATATCAATTTTTACTTTTCGCACCCAACTCACAACCATATATACCAACATTACTAAAGCGATTCCTGAAACCATTGCTGAAAAAAGGAAAATCACAGGCATCAATACTGTTGACCACCATGGGTTTGCCTTAATTGAACCAAAAATAAACCCAACATAGCCATGCAATAAAAATGCAGATGGAATCCCTAATACTGTTACAAAATACCCCAATTTATCATCCAACTTTGCAGATTTCTCATCTGTTTCATTAATTCCTAAAGTTATCAATTTATAAAATATTTTTTTGAATCCAGTACTCGTTTTTGACCATATCACAAAATCTCTTCTATAATCAAACCAAATTTCTAGCAATAGTACAACCATTAAATACCATAGATAAACAAATCCAAAAATAGCCATAGCAGAAGTTGGATTAGGAGTCATAAATATTTCATAGGATCTAAAAGGGTGTTGTAAATGACTTACTAAAGGTAATGTGGCTACAAATAAAAATGCTAATGCTGTTAATAAAGCTAAACCATAGGTTGGTTTTAATGCTTTAATATTAAATACACGTTCTAAGGATGCTAAAATAAAAGCTCCGGCAACTAAACCTGTTATGTAAGGATATAAAACAATCATTAAACCCCAATGCAAATCTATTTCATTTGGATAAATATAACCATCAACTTGAGTTAGTGCTTCGTATAAATGTTGGTAATGCTCTTCCATAATTATTTAACTTCTGAACTTAGTCCGTTATAAAAAACTCTTGAATGCGTGTTTAAATGAGGTTTTAAAACTTGTGTTGGATTGTTTTGTAAAAATTTAACCAAATCACTTTTTTTATCTTTCAAATTTCCAAATATTCTTGCATCTGTAGGGCAAACTTCCACACAGGCCGGTTGAAGTCCTTTGCTAATTCTATGGTAGCAGAACGTACATTTATCAGCTACTTTAGTAACTGGATTCATATATCGAGCTCCATAAGGGCAGGCTTGAATGCAATAACTACATCCAATACAGTATGTTTCATCAACTAAAACCACACCGTCTGGGCTTATAAATGTTGCACCAACAGGGCAAGCTTGAACACAAGGTGCTTTTGTACAATGATTACATAATTTTGGCACCATAAAAGATTTAAATATCTCTTCATCAGGTACAGATTGTTTTAAACCTCCAATACCTCCATTTGGAGATTCAATTTTAACTTCCCCATTATTTTTAACGGTATATTGCTCTACCCAAGTTCTAAAATAAAAAGGTTCTATAGGTACATTATTTTCTATCTTACAAGCTTCTGCACATTTTCCACAACCTATACAACTTTCCAAATCAACACCCATTCCCCATAAAGGAAAGTTGGTTTTATCTTCTTGAATATCTTCTTCTTTAGTTTGTGCTAATCCTTCAAATGGTTTCATAAGTGAATACAATAAGGTTCCACTTATTAATGCTGCAGATGTTTTAAAAAACGTTCTTCTATTTTTTTTTATTCTTTCAGTTCCCATGGTGCGTGTACATTATGACATTCAATACAATTTTGATCTCCTTTATGTTCTTTAAAATCTAATTGAGGTACACCTTTTTTAAGGCGTCCCAAATTTATAGCATGACATTGTGCGCAAAATTCTAAAGTTCCCTCAACTTTAGGAGGCATCACTTCACAATCTACAGATCCAGCTATTTTTGGGAAATGGCAACTTTCACATCGAACTCTATCATGCACATCTTCTGATTTTAAATCATAAACATCTTGATGACATGTAACACAGCTTTCTTCACCTTTGTAATAGGATGTTCTCATTTTATTATCATCAATGGCATCAGCTCTATAATGTCCATATTTTCCAAATGAATTTGGTGTTAAGTATTGTTGTATTAAAACAAAAACAGTTACAAACACAATAAACGACAATAATAAACGAAAAATTATTTTTGGCATATTGTTAAATTTTTAAAACCTTGTAATAATTAATACTGATCTTAGTCTTATTTAAGAAGGAAATTTATTTTTTTTGAGCTTTTCGGTACCATATAGCGTTTATAGCTAATGCAGGGAAAATTGCAAAAAGTATACTTGTAAATTCCGGGATATGGTTTTCATTAATGGCATTTACGTACATAAAAACAACAAATAAAACTATAGAAACCACTACTATTAATATGGTAGCAATTGTTTTTCTATTTTTCGTAATCATAATTATTTTATTGAAGTTAAACTTTAAAACCTATAGATCGGATGATCTATACCAAAATTAAATGGGGCTTTATAATTACAGAAAAACGACCTTAATCATTTCCTATATGACCGTCAATAACATTCAAAATCAGCATAAAACAAAACAAAATATTCTTGCCTATTTCTTTAAAATGTAACTAAAGTTACAAAATAAAATCAAATTTAATATGATAATTATCATATAATCAGCAATTTATGAAAATACACAAAATTATAATACCTACAAAGGCATTTAAAAGATTCTAAATATATTTAATATAGAATAGAATATTTTTAATTATTTTGGGTCTATTGAAGAGTTTCATGAGTTTGAAAAAAACTATTTTAACAGGTATTATAAATGTAAATTCATTAAATAAAAACTAACAAATCTTACAAATACAACCTATGCTGTATTGGTGAAATAAAAAATATAATTTGAAAAATACTTAAATAATTATTAAAATGAAGCATCTAAAAAATAATAAAGAGAACTATCAAACTTTTTAAACCATAAATAGAGGAACATGAAAAATGTAAATGTAAAAGCCCAAGCAATAAATATATTGCTTGGGCTTTTTTTATATTCAAAACTTTAAAATTATATGGTCATTGAGAAAATTCGTGTGTCTGGCTTATTCTCAATCAAACGCAAATCAAAAGCCATACAAATATTACGCACAAACATTCTTCCTTCTTCTTTAACTGTTATTTTATTGTCAGTTATTTCAACCAAACCATCCTCAATAATTGATTTTAAACGCTCAACAATTTCACTTTTAACTTTTACATCTAAACCTATTTTCCATTCAGTTTCTAGGTTGCACATTAAATTTAGGATGTGTTTTCTAATAATTAAATCTTTATCAGTTAATAAATGACCTCTAAATATTGGAATAATTCCATCATTTACCTTTTTTGTATAATCATCAATATCTTTTTCATTTTGAGCAAATGCATACCAAGAATCACTAATTGATGACATTCCTAACCCAATCATTAATTCTGTTTTTCCAGCAGTATAACCCATAAAATTACGATGTAACTTTTTAGCTTCCATTGCCTTATGAAGTGAATCGCTTGGCAATGCAAAATGATCCATTCCTATTTCAATATACCCATTGTCAAAAAATAATTGTTTTCCCAATTCGTATAAATGACGTTTTTCATCATCTTTTGGCAAATCAGTATCTTCAAAACCTCGCTGTCCAACACCCTTTATCCAAGGCACGTGAGCATAACTGTAATAGGCAATTCTATCTGGTTTTAAAGCTATTGTATTTTTAATAGTTGTTCTAATACTTTCTTCTGTTTGAAAAGGTAATCCAAAAATTAAATCATGACTTATAGATTCATATCCAATTCTTCTCGATAAATCATGAACTTTCTTCACTTGTTCAAAACTTTGAACTCTGTGAATTGCCTTTTGAACTTTAGGATCATAATCCTGTATACCAAAACTATTTCTTCTTGAGCCTAGATCATATAAAGTTTGTAACTGCTCTTCTGAAGCAAAATTTGGATGCCCTTCAAAACTAAAATCAAAGATTTCAAACTTATCAGCTCTCTTAAAAATACCATCAATCAGTTTTTTTAAATTTTCAGATGAAAAAAATGTTGGTGTACCTCCGCCTAGATGAATTTCTCTAATTTTTGGTCTATCACCTAACATATCACAATACAAATCCCATTCTTTAAGAACTGTTTCAACATAAGGTTGCTCAACTTCATGGCGCTTGGTAATTTTTTTATGGCACGCACAAAATGTACATAAACTTTCACAAAAAGGAAGGTGAATATATACACTTATACCCTCACTATCATTACTTTCATTAAAAGATTTTATGGTAGTATTTTCCCAATCTTGTACAGCGATTCCTTCTTTATCCCAAAACGGAACCGTTGGGTAACTAGTGTATCTTGGCCCAGGAATATTATATTTTTGAACTAAAGTTGAATTCATTTTTTAAATTTTGAGTAATTAGATTTTAGCAATAAATTTTAAGTTATTCTCTAAAATCTAACTTTTATATTCTTTAACGGCATCTATAAATGCTTTTGCATTTTCTAAAGGTACATGAGGTAAAATACCATGACCTAAATTTACAACGTATTTATCCTTACCAAAATCATTAATCATTTGATGAACCATCGTTTTAATCACTTTTGGAGGAGATAATAATCTTACAGGATCAAAATTTCCTTGTAATGTTATTTTATTCCCTGTTAATTTACGTGCAACTTGTGGAGAAACAGTCCAATCCACTCCTAAAGCAGCTGCATTTGAATTAGCCATTTCTTCTAAAGCAAACCAACAACCTTTACCAAAAGCAATTACAGGAGCATCATCTTTTAACGCTTCAATAATTTGGTTTATATATTTCCAAGAAAATTCTTGATAATCTGCAGGTGATAACATTCCACCCCATGAATCAAAAACTTGAACTGCATTAACACCCGCCTTTACTTTTTCTTTTAAATAAGCAATGGTAGTATCTGTTATTTTTTGCAATAATGTATGAGCAGCTATTGGTTGAGTAAAACAGAATTCTTTAGCTTTATCAAAGTTTTTAGATCCTTGTCCTTGTACGCAATAACATAAAATTGTCCAAGGTGAGCCTGCAAAACCAATTAAAGGAATGTCGTCATTCAACATTTGCTTAGTTACTTTAATAGCATCCATAACATATTTTAACTCAATAGTTACATCAGGAACAACAACGGTATCTACATCTTTTTGAGAACGGATAGGATTTGGTAACCAAGGCCCTACTCCTTCTTTCATTTCAACTTCAATATTCATTGCTTGAGGAATCACTAAAATGTCAGAAAATAAAATAGCAGCATCCATTCCAAATCTACGAATTGGCTGTACTGTGATTTCTGAAGCTAATTCAGGAGTTCTACAACGTGTGAAAAAATCATATTTATCACGAATTGCAATAAATTCAGGTAAATATCTTCCTGCCTGACGCATCATCCATACTGGTGGACGTTCAACGGTTTCGCCTTTTAAGGCTCTTAAAAATAAATCGTTTTTAATATTTGACATTTTTATTTCTTCTTTTTATTAGCTACAGCTTTCATTGCTATATTTATTGCTGATCTTACTTTGTATATATCTCTTTTGGTCATAGCTGTCGCTAAAAACCAAGATTCAAATTGAGAAGGAGGTAAAAACACTCCACTCTCCATCATTTTCCAAAAAAATGTTTTAAACCTCTCTGTATCACTTGTTTGAGCCGTTTTAAAATCTACTACTTTTGTTTTTGTAAAAAATGGATTAATCATGGAGCCAAACCTATTCACTTGTAAGTCGATTCCATTTTCTTCAGCAGCAGTTTTTAAAGCTCTCTCTAAAAAAGCGGCTGTTTTCTCAAAAGCCTTATATGGATTTTGTTTTTTTAATTCTTTTAAAGTAGCAATTCCACAAGCCATTGCTATTGGATTTCCTGATAATGTTCCTGCTTGATACATTGGACCTAGTGGAGCAACCATTTCCATAATCTCGTTTCTTGCACCATAAGCACCTACTGGAAAACCACCACCAACTACTTTACCTAAACAAGTTATATCTGCTTCAACACCTAATAATCCCAATGCTCCTCCAAATTGTGATCGGAAACCAGTCATTACTTCATCAACAATTAAAAGTACACCACTTGCTTTAGTTACATCTCTTAGCTCTTCAATAAATGCTTTAGTTGGCAATACAACACCCATATTACCTGCAATTGGTTCTATAATTACTGCGGCAATATCATCATGTTTTGCTAGTTGCTCTTCAACACTATCTATATTATTATATTCTGCTATTAATGTATTTTTAACTGCGTCATCAGGTACACCTGCACTTCCTGGTATACTTAAAGTAGCTAAACCAGAACCAGCCGCTACTAATAAAGCATCTGAATGTCCATGATAACAACCTGCAAATTTTATAATTTTATTTTTGCCTGTAAATGCTCTTGCCAAACGAATAGCACTAAAAACTGCTTCAGTTCCTGAATTCACAAAACGTACTTTATCCATTCCAGGAAAAGCATCACAAACCATTTCGGCTAAAATAATTTCACCTTTTGTTGAAGCTCCAAAAGAATAGCCATTTTTTAGATGTTTTTTTACGGTACTTTCAACAACACTATTTCTATGACCTAAAATCATTGGGCCATAAGATAATACCATATCTACATATTCATTACCATCAACATCAGTAATTTTACTTCCTTTTGCTTTTTCTATAAAAATGGGAACTCCACCTACAGATTTAAAAGCTCTTACTGGAGAATTTACAGCTCCAACTAAATGCTTTTTACCTTTGATATATAACTCTAATGATTTTTCTAGTTTCATTTTATTATTTATTTTGATATTTTGGATTCCTGCCTACGCAGGAATGACAACTTCATCTTCTTTTATTTTTTTAATAATAATTTTGCAACATCTTTAGCAAAATAAGTAATAATAATATCTGCTCCTGCCCTCTTCATTGACAATAAGCTTTCCATCATTACGCGATCACCATCAATCCACCCCTTTTCTGCGGCTGCTTTAATCATAGCATATTCGCCACTTACGTTATAACAAGCAATTGGTCTGTCGAAATTATTTTTTAAATCTCTAATAATATCTAAATAAGCCAGCGCAGGTTTTACCATTAAAATATCAGCTCCTTCTTGATCATCAAAAGTTGCTTCACGCATTCCTTCATCTCGGTTTGATGGATCCATTTGATAGGTTCTTCTATCTCCAAAAGTTGGTGCTGAGTCTGCTGCATCTCTAAATGGTCCATAAAATGCAGAAGAATATTTCACAGCATACGACATAATTGGAAGATTTGGAAATCCTGTATTGTCTAATGCTTCACGAATTGTTTCAATCATACCGTCCATCATTCCTGAAGGTGCTACCATATCTACACCTGCTTTCGCATGAGATATTACTTGTTTTGCAATATTTGGTAATGTAGCATCATTATCAACATCATTATCGTGAATAACACCACAATGTCCATGACTTGTATATTCACAAAAACAAACATCCGTAATTACATATAAACTCGGATAATTTTTCTTAATAAAACGAACTGCTTTTTGCATAATTCCTTCATCATTCCATGTTTCAGAACCCACCTCATCTTTCGTTGTAGGGATTCCAAAAAGTAAAACTGCTGGAATATCTAATGCCACAACCTCGTCTAACTCTTTAGAAATTTTATCTAACGACCATCTTTTAATTCCTGGCATTGAAACAATTTCTGTTTCAATATTTTCACCTTCCTCAATAAATAAAGGATAAATTAAATCATCTATTGTTAGTTTATTTTCTCTAACTAAACGTCGGATATTTTCTGTTTTACGTAAACGTCTTGTTCTGTTCATAATTATCTGATTTTATGATTCTTTATAATAATCATTTACTGTTTCTAATACACTTTCAACCGATGGTTGTGCAGCAACAATTACATTCTTGAAATATTTTCTAGCTTCTGTTGCTGTTGTTTCACCAATACAAAATGCAGTACTATCAGATGTTTTATTGTCTTTTAAATAACTTTCTATTCCTGTTGGGCTATAAAAAAGAATTCCATTATACTTTCCATCAATTTTTCTTGGTGTAAGTTGTGTTTGATAGCACTCAACTTCATTTACAATTATTTCATTTTTAGCTAAAATAGTTGCCAATTCATCTCTTCTCTTATTCCCACAGAAGTAAGTTACCTCTTTTTCATTTATGTTATTTACCAAAAAGTTAGCTAAGTTTTCTGCTGAATTTTCAACATGAGCAACTTTTCCTATTTTACTTTCTATCAATCTCTTTGTTCTTTTACCAACGCAATAAATATTTGTAAAATCTAATTCCATAGGTAAAAAATTATCTAGCAAGGCTTCAACAGCATTTTGACTTGTAATAATTACGTTTTGAATCGGATTTTTAACAACTTTTGGTTTTAACCTATTATTTCTAGTAGTGATAAAATCACTCATCTCAACTCCAATTTTAGTAGACACACTACTTTTTTGGTCTAAAGAAAGATTTTTTGTAGAGTAAATATTTTTCTCCTTTTCTAAAGTTATTACCTCACGCATTAATTTTTTCCCACCTCTATCTAAAATATAGTTGGCGGCAAATTCACCTAAATCTGTTGCGTTATCTGCAGGAACTTCCTTGTAAAATTCAATTTTATTTTTACCATCTGGACTAAATAAAACACCTTTAAATTTTATTTCATCATCCCATAACATAGCTAAAGCACCAATCGGGGCCGTACAACCACCTTCTAAAACTTGTAGAAATTTACGCTCAATTCCAACACAAATTGCAGTGTCTTTATCATTTAATTCATTGCAAATTTCTAGCAATTCTTCATCCTTCTCTAAAGCTGCAATCATTACCGCACCTTGCGCAGGTGCAGGAATCATCCAATCTAATTTAATATGTTTTTCTTTTTCTGGTAATAAATTAAGTCTTTTTAATCCGGCTGCTGCAAAAATTGCTCCATCCCAATCATTATCTTCAAGCTTTTGCAAGCGCGTAATTACATTACCTCTTAATCCAGTTATTGTATGATGTGGGTAACGATATAACCATTGTGCTTTTCTACGCAAACTACCTGTAGCTATAATCGCAGAGTCATTTGCAAAAAAATTCTCATCATCTTTTATAACTAAAACATCGTTAAAATCTCCTCTTTTCAAAATTGCAGCTTGTACAATTCCTTGTGGTAATTTTGTAGGCACATCTTTGAAAGAGTGAACGGCAATATCAACAATACCATTTAATAAGGCAATGTCTAAATTTTTAGTAAAAACACCTGTAATACCTAATTCATATAAAGGTTTGTCTAAAACTACATCTCCAAGAGAATCTATTTTAACTATTTCTGTTTTATGCCCTAAGTGCTCTAATTGATTTGCAACTGTATTTGCTTGCCAAAGTGCTAATTTACTTGATCTTGTTCCTATTTTAATCGTTCTCATTTAAACTTAACTCTTTAATATTAAACATTTTGCTAATCACACTTATACTTTGATCAACTGAAGTTTCTTCATTCTTTAAGTGTTTCACAAATTGTGTGGTAATTTTTTGAATCATTCGCGAAGTTACAAATTCTGCGTGTTCAATATTAAAATCTTTTAATTTTTTAGAATGAAAATCAATTTCATCATGCTGTATTGCAAGAAGTGATTCTTTTAAAGCATTTACAGCTGGTACAAATTTACGAAGTGAAATCCAATTGTTAAATTCTTCTTTATATTTTTCAATTATTTTCTCTGCTGCAGGAATTTCACTCTCTCGAATTTCAATAGTTTTATCCGTAATTTTTGAAAGTTCATCAACATTTATTAAAGTTACACCAGGAATTTCTTTTACTGAAATATCTACATTTTCTGGCATTGATAAATCTAAAATTTGTAATTCCTGATTTTCTTTTAAATGCTCTTTTATTACTGTTGGAATAGGTGCACCAGTTGCAACAATTAAAATATCAGTAGTATGTATTTCGGTTATTAAATCTTCAAAATTACCAGCCTTCACTTCCGGATGTTCCTTCACAAACCCTAATGCTGTTTCATGTGTTCTGTTAATCAATGTAATTTGCTTATTTGAAGTATAGTTCAATACATTTTTACATGTATTTTTGCCAATTTCTCCCAAACCATAAATAAGAATTTTCTTATCACTATGATTTTCAACATTTTCAACTATGTATTGAATTGCAGCATACGCTACTGAAGTTGTACCAGAGCTAAGCTTCGTGTTATTTTTAACATCTTTACTTGCTTGTAAAACCAAATTCATTAAACGCTCTAGATAAGCATTGGTTGTCCCCATTTTTTTTGCCAGCTTAAAAGATTCTTTTAACTGACCCACAATTTCATAATCTCCTAAAATCTGACTATCTAATCCTGTTGCAATATTAAATAAGTGTTTTACTGCATCATTATTTTTATACACATTAGAAACTTCAATAAAATCTTCAACATTACCTTTTGAATATTTTATTAACAAACTAATTAGTTCAAATGGATGTTTAGCAAAACCCGTAATCTCAGTTCTATTACATGTAGATAAAACAAAAATACCATCAATACCTTTTTTCTTAGCATCTAATAATAATAGTTTTTGATTTTCTTTTGTAACACTGAAAGCGCCACGCACTTTAACATCTGCTTTTTTATAACTTAACCCTACGTTGTAAAATTTTGTAGGCATGTTTTCTTGACTCATAATAAAATGGTGTTACCAATAAGTATCGTCAAAAGTACTATTATATATTTTTACTTTATGTCGACATAAGTACTTTTATTGTCGACATAAGTTACAATTGTTACCTAATTCACTCTAAAATAGGGCTAATTCCAAAAATACTGATAAATGTCAGTAAAATATAGCTATTTTAAAATATGACAAATGTCATATTTTAATTCAAAATGTTTTTTTATAAAATATTATCATTACTTTTGTACATATATTAATATTTCTATTTTTAAAATACCGAATGAAAAACTCATTAGATCATTACAAAAACATCGACAAAAGTACTCATTTACTTTTCTCAGAGAATAGCACTTTTAAAGTATTTCATTTCAATAACTTATCTTCTAATTCTGAATTGTTAAAATATCAACTAACAGATAATTGCATTCAATTATATTTTTGCAACAACCACCAATGCAAAGTAGCTTTTAACATAGAACATTGTGTTATAGATTTAACATCAAACAATTCTAGCATGGTCTATTTTAAAGATGAACAAATGAATGTTCTTTTTAATTTACCTCCAGAAGCTGAATTGATAGTTATTCTAATTTCTTTAGAGTATTTTCATTCTTTATTTTCAATTGATGGAACAGTCATTTTTAACTATAACAGTTTAAAAGGAGAAAACCATATTATTGAACCCAAAGAAATAAATGGAAACATAAAATTAATTTTAAACCAGTTAATAAATTCACAGACTAAGGAAACACTAAGACCTATATTTATAAAAGGAAAAATTTACGAGTTACTAAGTTATTATTTTAGTAAACCTTCAGAAAACAATAATGAATCTTGCCCATATATTGCAACGGAAGAAACAATGAGTAAAATAAAACATGCCAAGCAACTTATTTTAAAAGACATGAATAATCCTCCTTCACTTCCTGAATTAGCAAAAGAAGTTGGGCTTAACATAAAAAAGTTAAAAACAGAATTTAAAGAAATTTATGGAGCACCTGTTTTTACATTTTTATTAAATTATAAAATGGAATTAGCTAAAAAACTTTTACTAGAGCAACAATTAAATGTTAATGAAATAGCCTTAAATTTAGGTTATAGTACTTCAAGCCATTTTATTGCAGCTTTTAAAAGAAAATATAAAACCACCCCAAAACAATTTACAAAATCATAAAATATGAAAGGAGCTTTACTCGTAAACTTAGGATCACCAAATAGTACTTCAACTAAAGATGTAAAAAATTATTTAGGCGAATTTTTAATGGATGAACGTGTAATTGACATGTCTTATATCCCACGCTTATTGTTGGTAAAAGGTATCATTTTAAATACTAGACCAAAAAAATCTGCAGCAGCCTACAAAAAAATTTGGTGGAATGAAGGTTCTCCATTAATTGTATTATCTGAACGATTGCATAAAAAAGTGCAAGAAAACTCAGAAATACCTGTGGAACTTGCTATGCGTTATGGAAATCCATCCATAGAAAGTGGTATTGAAAAATTAGAAGCTCAAGGTGTAACTGAAATTCTTATCATTCCGTTATATCCACAGTTTGCAATGGCAACAACTGAAACTATTGTTGTTTTAGCCGAAAAAATTATTAAAAAACAGTTTCCTCATATAAAACTAACTGATGTTCCTGCATTTTATAATAAAGTAGATTATGTTCAAGTTTTAAGCAATAGTATTAAAAAAGAGCTCGACATTTTAAAACCAGAACACTTACTTTTCTCTTATCACGGAGTTCCAGAAAGACATATAAAAAAGTCTGACGTCACAAAATCTCATTGCAAAATAGATGGTAGTTGTTGTAATACTCCTTCGGCTGCACACGAATTTTGTTATAGACATCAATGCTATGAAACGACAAAATTGGTAGCTGAGAAATTAAATTTAAAAGAAGGATTTTATAGTACTTCATTTCAATCTAGATTAGGACGTGACCCATGGCTACAACCATATACAGACAAAACTATTGATAATTTTGCTAGAAATGGCATTCATAATTTAGCTGTGGTTACCCCTGCTTTTGTATCAGATTGTTTAGAAACCTTGGAAGAAATTGGCATGGAAGCCAAACATTCATTTATAGAAAATGGCGGTACAACATTCAATACAATTCCTTGCTTAAATGATAATGATGATTGGGCCGAAACTGTTTCAAATTGGATAAATAATTGGAATTTAAAAATATAAAATAACTTAATTCTCTTTTATAATTTTATCATATTTACTACCTAAAAATATAAAATAAAGAATTACCAAACTAGCAGCTATACTTGTAACAAAAAATGTAGTACTTGCTCCAAATTTATACCAAATAAATCCGGCAATTGAACTGGCAAGCATTGTAAAAATGCTCTGAAAACCTGAGTAAGTTCCAATTGCCGTTGCAGTATCTTTCTTTAATGTAATATTGCTAATCCACGCTTTTGAAATACCTTCGGTTGCTGATGCGTACATCCCATACAGAAAAAATAAACCAATAATAACATACAAATTGGTACTAAACCCCATACCAAAATATACAATCACAAATAAACCGAGTCCTATTATAAACATCTTTTTTAATCCTATTTTATCGGCAATAATTCCCGTAGGAAAAGCACTTAAGGCATAAATTAAATTATAAAATATATAAACTCCAATAACTTGAATGTCATCAAGTCCAGCTTGCTTAGCTTTCAGCAGTAAAAAAACATCCGAACTATTAAATAACGTAAACGCCAAAAGCCCAACAACAACTTTTCTATAAGCTATCGGACTTTCTTTCCAATAGTTTAAAAATGAAAAAACAGCTACTGATTTTTGCTCTTTCTGAAGTTTTACTTTCTTTTCTTTAAGATAAGAACTAGATATTACTGCTAGAATGCCTGGTATAAATGCTATGTAAAATAAAGTGATATAATCTTCAGGATAAAAATACAAATAAATTAACGCCAGTAAAGGGCCTAAAACTGCACCAAAAGTATCCATAGACCTATGAAAACCAAACACTTTACCTTTTGTTTCTGGTGAAGCTTCATCAGAAAGAATGGCATCTCTTGCTCCTGTTCGTATTCCTTTTCCAAATCTATCTACTGTTCTTGCAAAGAAAATCCACAAAGGATACGCAAAAACAGCCATCATAGGTTTTGAAATTGCACTAAAAGCGTAACCTATTTGAACAAAAGGAACTCTTCTTGCAGATTGATCAGATAATTTTCCAAAATATCCTTTACTAAGCCCCGCAACTGCTTCAGCAAAACCTTCCAAAACACCAATTAAAACAACGGAAAAACCAATAGATTTTAAATATATTGGCATTATTGGATATAGCATTTCACTTGCAGTATCTGTAAACAAACTTATAAGTGATAATATCCAAACAGTTCTTGTTATATATTTCATTTTTGATTTCACTTAATTTAAATGATAAAAATTAATGAGTCAGTACTTACTTTAAAAAGTAAAAATAATTTGTTTAAACCTTAATTCAAGAAAACTATTTTTTTTTAAAAATTAGCCAATTATTTTAAGTATGCTCATTTTTTTTATAAAATTAAGTAAATATCACTCATTAACATCAATTATTGTACTTTTGATTTCTTAAAATTCAGCATATAAACTATGGTCTATTTATACATAAAATCACTTCACATAATTTTTATAACCACTTGGTTTGCAGGTTTGTTTTACATTATTCGTTTATTCATATATTTTAAAGAAGCTGAAGAAAAACCTGAACTTGAAAAAAATATTTTATTGAAGCAATACAAATTAATGATTAAAAGGCTTTGGTATATTATCACTTGGCCTTCAGCAGTTTTAGCAACATTATTTGCTGTTTGGCTACTAATTTTGCAACCTGCTTGGCTTCAACAAAGCTGGATGCTTATTAAATTAGTCTTTGTAACAGCTCTTTTTGCATACCATTGGTCTTGTCAAATTTTATACAATCAAATTGAAAAAGGATATTTAAAATATTCTTCATTTGGATTAAGAATTTGGAACGAAGTTGCCACTATTATATTATTTGCTTGTGTGTTTTTAGTAATTCTTAAAACTTCATTTGGTTGGATTTTTGGGGTGCTTGGTATTGTTGGTGTTTCACTACTTTTAATGCTTGGTGTAAAATTATATAAAAAAATTAGAGCTAAAAATAGCTGGGATAAAAATTAAATAACACAAAATATTTTTACTTATTTTTCAACTATAATTTATTTATAAAATTGATTTATCTCACTAAATTTTATAATAAATATCATAAAAAAAACTTTCAAAAATTGATTCACATCATATTCTAATACTATAGACATATGTAATTTTGATATAATTATAAATTCAAAAGTGATGAAAAAGTTACTATTATTTTTAAGTATTTGTTTAGTTACTGTAAGCTTTAATTGCTGCAGTTCTGACGACGATGATAATCCCGATGCTATAATTGGAAAATGGAGAGTTAGCCAATTATTAATAAAAGTAGATGATCAGTATGAAGATGATTTACTTACAGAATGCGACAAAAAATCAACCATTGAATTTTTTGAAAATGGCACATATCAATTAAAAGTTTTTGAATTTAACGACGATGAGAGTATTTGTGTTGCTCAAGAAATTGTTAATGGAACTTGGGAAAATTCTGACAATAATTTATACAGTATCTCTGACTTTGAAATTCCAGGAATGACACTCTCTTTAGAAGTTAAAGTTACTTTTGCGAGCAATGAAATGATATTAGAATTATCTGGAACAATTAACATTGAAGATGAGGAAATTGACATTTGGTTAAAAATGATTTTTATAGATAATAATGATTATGTTCCAGACAAAATTATTGGAAAATGGCAGTTAGATCAGGAATTTGAAGACTCTATTGAAGTAGAATTAACAGAATGTGAAAAAACAATGACTCTTGAATTATTTGAAGATGGTATTTATGAAGAAAAAGATTTTTATGATGAAGGACTTGAATGTATTGCTCTTGAAGTAAAAAAAGGTACTTGGAAAAATTTAGGAAATGATATGTATGAAATAACAGGCATTGATATTCCTGAAGTTAAAGTAACTTTTAACAACAATAAAATGACAGTTGAATTCTCTGAAACTGTTGATGAAATTACCCATACAGGAAAATTAATTTTCCTAAAAATAAGTTCTTAATTAATCATACATGTTTTTTAAATTATGTGTCCATAATTTAGTGTTATTCTTTATCTTTTAGGTTCTAAAAAACTCATTATGAATGAGTTTTTTAGAACCTAAATTTTGATTGCTTTAAGCCATAACTTTTAAATTAAATAGTAAAGTTCATAATTACAGTTACTTTATTAAAATTCATTCCCAAAAAATACATAATAGCTAAACTCTTCATTCATTTACTATAAATTTATCAAATAAATAGCCCTTTCACTATCCAAATACTCAATACTTCATCTCTTTTTTTAAATATTTAATATTCTGTTTATCAATATGTTAGATACTAAAATATGATTTTGGTCATACAAAATACGAAATCGTTTTCATAATTTTACAGCATTATTAAAACAAATAATAAACTTAGAATTTTATGAAAAAACTTCTATTAGGTAATGAAGCTTTAGCACAAGGTGCAATAGATGCTGGAATATCAGGTGTTTATGCGTATCCAGGTACTCCTTCAACAGAAATTACCGAATATATACAAAAATCAAAAATAGCACAAGAGTTAAATATCCATTCTAATTGGTCAGTGAATGAAAAAACAGCTATGGAAGCTGCTTTAGGAATGTCATATGCTGGAAAGCGCTCTTTAACTGTTATGAAACACGTTGGGTTAAATGTTGCAGCCGATGTTTTTATGAACATGTCCGTTTCAGGAATAAATGGCGGTTTGGTTGTAGTTGTTGCAGATGACCCATCCATGCATTCTTCACAAAACGAACAAGATTCTCGTTATTATGGCAAATTTGCTATGATACCAATACTTGAACCATCAAATCAACAAGAATCATATGATATTACAAAATATGCTTTTGATCTTTCTGAAAAATTTGGATTACCTGTATTAATTAGAATGGTAACTCGTTTGTCACATTCAAGAGCTGGTGTTACAACTGGAGAAAGAGTTGCTCAAAATGAAATTAAACTTCCAAAAAACGCAAGACAATTTCAATTGATACCTATGCATGCAAGAGGTTTATACAATCATCTGATTGATATTCAACCTGATATGCAAGAAAACTCCGAAAATAGTTTTTATAATGAATTAACTAAAGGAACTGATACTTCATTCGGTATTATAACTGCTGGAATTGCCTATAATTATTTAATGGAAAACTTTGAAGATGGTAATTGTCCATTTTCAGTACTAAAAATTTCTCAGTATCCTTTACCAAAAAAATCAGTTAAATACTTATTTGATACCTGTGAAAAAATATTGGTTTTAGAAGATGGTTATCCTTTTATTGAAGAAATGATTTCAGATTTTTTAAATGAAAATAAAAAAGTAATTGGACGTTTAACGGGTGATGTGCCACGTGCAGGAGAATTAAATCCTGACAATATTGGGAAAGCTCTAGGTTTTAAAATTCCCGAATTAAAAAAAACACCAAATATTGTTGCAGGAAGACCTCCTGAATTATGTGTTGGTTGTGGACATAGAGATTTGTTTAATGCTATAAATGAACTTGGTGAAGAAGCAAAAACTCAAAAAGTTTTTGGTGATATTGGTTGTTACGCATTAGGTGCTTTACCTCCATTTAATAGTATTAACACGCTAATTGATATGGGAGCATCTATTACCATGGCAAAAGGAGCTTCAGATGCAGGTATTCATCCAGCAATTGCAATTATTGGTGATTCAACTTTTACACATTCTGGTATGACAGGCTTGTTGGAAGCTGTAGTAGCAAATACAAAAATGACAGTTATAATTTCTGATAACTCTGCAATTGCAATGACTGGAGCTCAAGATTCTTCGGCTTCAGGTAGATTGGTAAATATTTGTAAGGGAATTGGAGTTGACCCAGAACATTTAAAAGTATTAACACCACTTCATAAAAATCTTGATGAAAATATTGATTTAATCAGAAATGAAATAAATTACAATGGTGTTTCAGTCATTATTTCACAACGTCCTTGTGTTCAATTATCAAAAGAGAAAAAGGACAATATTAAACACTTACTTGAAATTGCACTAAATTAATTTTATACTGTTAGCATGAAAATAAATATAATTTTAGCCGGAGTTGGCGGACAAGGAATTTTAACAATAGCAGCAGTTATAGATACAGCTGCACTAGCTTCTAATCTCAACATTAAACAATCTGAAGTTCACGGCATGAGTCAACGTGGTGGAGCTGTACAATCTCACGTGCGTATTTCTGATAAAGAAGTATATTCAGATTTAATTCCTGTAGGAAAAGCAGATATGATTATCTCTGTTGAACCAATGGAATTACTTCGTTATTTACCCTTCTTAAAAAAAGATGGATTGTTAGTTACTGATTCAAATCCATTTTTAAATATTACAATTTATCCAGAATTAGAAGAATTGTATACCGAAATTAAATCGTACCCAAATAGTATATTAATTGATGCACAAAAAATAGCCAAAGATTTAGGTAATTCTAGAGCAACCAATATTGTATTATTAGGCGCAGCATCACATCAGCTACCTTTGAGTGATGAAAGTTTACAACAAGCAATTAAAACGTTATTTGAACGAAAAGGAGAGAAAATTGTAGCAAAAAATTTGGAAGCATTCAATGCTGGAAAAGAAATTGCAAAAGAAATATTTTCAAAGAAAGTAGTTTTATAAATGATACACGAAAAATTAATTAACCCTAAAAGTATTGTTGTTGTTGGGGCTTCAAATAATATTCAAACTCCTGGAGGAAGAGTTCTTAAAAATTTAATAGATCATCATTTTAAAGGTGATTTATTTGCTATTAATCCAAAAGAAACAGAAGTTCAAGGTGTAAAATGTTATCAAAATGTTAGTGATATACCAACTGTAGATGTTGCAATTATTGCTATTTCAGCAAAATTTACATTAGAAACCATAAAAGTATTAGCTCAACAAAAAAACACGAAAGGATTTATTATTTTTTCGGCTGGTTTTAGTGAAAAAGATTCAGCAGGTGAAAAATTAGAACAACAAATAGTTGATGAAATAAATGCTGTTGGCGGAACTTTATTAGGACCTAATAATATAGGATTAATCAACCAGAATTATGCAGGAGTTTTTACAACACCAATACCAAAATTAAACTCAAAAGGAGTCGATTTTATTTCTGGATCAGGTGCTACAGCTGTTTTTATTATGGAAGCTGCAATGTCAACTGGATTGACCTTTTCAAGTGTTTATTCCGTTGGAAATTCTGCTCAAATTGGCGTTGAAGATGTTTTAGAACATTTTGATGAAACCTATAATATTGAAACAAGTTCCAACATAAAATTATTGTATATTGAAAGCATTGAAAATCCAAAAAAGCTATTAAAACACGCTGCTTCATTAATAAATAAAGGTTGTAAAATTGCTGCAATAAAAGCAGGAAGCTCAGATGAAGGAAGCCGAGCTGCAAGTTCACATACTGGCGCTTTGGCAAATTCTGATGTGGCCGTAGATGCATTGTTTAAAAAAGCTGGAATTATACGCTGTTATGGTAGAAATGAATTAATTACAGTTGCATCTATTTTTATGCATAAACAATTAATTGGAAAAAATATTGCCATTATCACCCACGCAGGTGGTCCGGCAGTTATGTTAACAGATGCTTTATCAAAAAATGGTTTAAATGTTCCTGAAATAAAAGGAGAAAAT
>NZ_JBFFOE010000051.1:0-20589 GCF_041562875.1 Lutibacter sp.
AATGAAGCAGCTCCACTAATAAATCCAATTTCATGACTACTTCTGTCCTGTGCTTGAGTATCTATAATAGAGAAACAGCAAAAAAAGAGGATTAGTATTATCAAATATTTAGTCAAAGCAAGGATTTTATAATTGTAAAAGTAACAAATTTTTTAAACTAATTATAATCATAAACTTAATTGGTGTTATTTCAATATAAATGTTTCATTCTCTTCCCAATTTGCCCTAATTTTAATTTCTTTATCAAAATATTTAACAACTTCAGGCTGTTGTTTGTTTAAAAAATTACCTGTATCCCAAATGCCATTTTTATTTTCATCAACAATTACTCGGATAGAGTAAGTATCAGGCGGTAACAGGGTAAAACTTATTGTTTGAGGATTCTCTATTTTTTTGGTTCTAACAACAACTTCTTTTTTATCTAATAATTCAACAATAAAAGATGATTTTTGTTCACTTGACAATTCAAAATTCAAAACTCCATAATCTTCAGGTAATTTTGTTGTTAATTTAAATGATAAAGAATCGTTAACAGCACCAAAAAAGGTAGTAATTGTTTTTGGTAATACCTTAAAAAGGTATTTAGAATTATTTTTTTTATCAAAATTGAGATACAGTTTTGTTTTAGATTTTGATAAAATGGGTTCAAAATCAATTGTAATTGAATCTTGATCTATAATTTTAATTAATGATTTATCAACCATAATAATAGGAATATTGGTTGAAATTGAGAAGGTATCAATTAAGTGTAAAATACCACTTGTACTTTTATTAATGATTAAAGAATCAATTTTTGAACTTCTTGTTTTTAAGGTTAATTCTTCAGAGTATTCGCCTTTAGAAACTCTAAAATTTAAAGAATCTATTTCTATAGCAGTATGCCAATAATTAATAGTGTCTGTATCTTTTTCAAAATTAATTTCAGATTTAAAACCTTCAGGGGTTGCTGTTAAAAGCTCAATATTTAAATCTTTTGCATCGCCTAAATATCCAAAAATAAGATGACCTTTTGTAACTTCCTTCGGTTTAATTACCTTTAATTTTGGAATTTCTTTAAAAATTGTAAAATTATATTTTTTATCGGTTGGTATTATAATGGTGTCTTTTACAAACCCTATTTTATCAATTTCAGGATTGTAAATTTTATTGCCATTAGCGTCTTTTAGCGCAATAAGAAGGTATTTACCAGCGCGTAAATTTGTAAGTTCATATAATGTACTATCTAAAGTATTAGAAATGTAACGTGGTTTTTCTTTAAAAATAATTGAATCAGTATAAGATTTATTATATTCATAAAGCATTACATCAAAATTCTTTTCTGTTTTTTTTACACGAGGGTTTGTAACTTCTCCTGATAATTCTAAAGAATCAATAAAACTTCCTGTTGAAAAAACATATTTAAAATTCCCTAGTTCATTTTCTTCATTATTATCAACAATACTCTTTCCAAAATTAAATGAATAGGTGGTATTAAGATCTAGTGTATCTAAAATTTCAATGGTAATTGATTTACTTGCTGACCCAAGTGGTGTTATAATTGGATCCTTTTTTTGAGGAGGAGAAACAACTAATTGTTTGCTTACATTTTTTAGTTTAATGTATTCATCAAAATAAATTTTTATTTTTTTTGATTTAAAGTAAATGCTTTTATTGTTTGGGTTTGCGCTCACTAATATTGGAGCAATACTATCTTTTGCACCTCCAGTTGGTGTGCCTCTTTTTGCACAATTAGTGAATGATAAACTAACGGTAAGTACTAAAAGAATTTTAAAAACGCTATAATTCATTTGTTTTCGAAATATATTTATGCAAAATAACAATTAATTTTTTAAAAATGGACTTGGATATTTTGTATTCTATGAATTTTAATTATTTGGTATAAGCCATGCAAGCAATGCTTATTTTTAAACCTTCAATTTTACTGAAAGATTTGCAACAAGCTTCAAGTGTTGCCCCAGTTGTTATAATATCGTCAATTAGTAAAATATGTTTATTTTTTAAATCAAAATTATTTTGCACAAAAAATAATTCCTGTACATTTTTCCATCGATCTAAACGTATTTTTTTAGTTTGTGTTTTGGTGGAAGAGATTTTAACTAAAATAGTTGAATTGTAAGAAATATTCAATTTTTTAGCTAAACTTTCGCCAAAAGTAGTTACCTGATTATAACCTCTAGATCTCAGTTTTTTTTGATGAAGAGGAACAGGTATAATATAATCTAGATCTTTAAACCTATTACTCTCAAGTATTTCATCTCCTAGCCAGTTACCAATAAAATTTCCTACTTGTTGTTGTTTATTGTATTTAAGTTCATGAATTAATAATTGTACGTTCCCTTTTTTTGTAAAGTAAAATAAAGCAGTAGCATTTTCAATAGGAATTCTTCCGTAGAAAGATTTTTCTACCAAATTTTCTTCTTCAAAACTAAAATTAGTTAAAGGCAAATCATGTCTACAAGTTAAACAAATAGTAGTTTCATGATTTACTAAATGCTCATGACAACATAAGCAAACTTCAGGAAAGAAGATATTAAAAATATCTTTCAAAAAATTCATAGCAGTACTTTCTTTAAAAATACATTTTTTTTTGAAATTAAGTTAAATTGATGTAAAAAAATAGCATAATAATTATGAATTATAGTTTTTATGGCGTAATTTTATATAAAGCCAAAAAACTTACCTCAAAAATTATTTAGTGGCTCTAAATAATTTAATTTTGCATTTCACGTTAAGATAATAAATAAACATAGATAAATTAAAGGAATGATGGAAGAAAAAAAGAAATCAAATAGTAAAATAATTGTTATTGCTTTAGCAGTGCTATTATTAGTTGCATTAGGATATACTTTTTATAACAATACAGAACATAAAAAGTTAACGGACGCAATTGAAGAGGAAAAATTGGAAATTGAAGGGAATTTAGACAACATGATTATTAAATATGAAGAAGCTATTGGTCAAAATACTTCTATGACTAACGAACTATCTTTAGAACGAGATCGCATTATTTCCCTTAGAGATTCTATAAAAGATTTAAAAGGTACCAACTACAGTTTAATTAGAAGATTTAGAAATGAAATTTCAAAATTAGAAGAAAAAAACAGAGAATTATTTTCATTAAATGAAAGATTAACTAGTGATAATATGTTACTTACAACTAATTTAGATAGCGCTAGAGTAAATATTTCTCGTCAAATAGCTGCTAACGATACGCTATCAATTAAAAATTTAAATTTATCAGAAAAAGTAGCTATTGGATCTGTTTTAAAATTAAGTTCAGCTAAAGTATTGGCAATGCGCGAAAAAACGAATGGAAAATTAGTAGAAACATCAAGGGCAAGGAATGCTGATGCTTTTAGAATTAATTTCACCATTGCAAAAAACGAAATTTCTGAACAAGGTGAGCGTCAAGTGTATATTCAAATTGTTGATTCAAAAGGAAATACGGTTGCAAGTAAAGGAGAATTAACTTTAAATGATGTTCAAATAAATTATAGCGATCAAACCATTGTAAATTATTTAAATGAAGCCGTTGATATTATTTCGTTAGTTGAAGTTAACAGAGACTCTATGGATAGCGGTCTTTATAAAGTAAATATTTATATTGAAGATAAATTTGTAGGAGCAACTCAAATTACCTTGAAGTAAGAAAGTAACTCCAAATTAGTATTATTTAATGTTAATTGGGTGGAAATAGTTTCGGCTATTTCCACTTTTTTATTTTTTAGTATTAAAACCTTTCCTATTTTTGCAAAATGGCAAATCAAGATGATCAATTTAAAAAAGTAGTTTCACACGCAAAAGAATACGGTTTTGTATTTCAATCTAGTGAAATTTATGATGGTTTAAGCGCAGTATACGACTATGCTCAAAACGGTGTTGAATTAAAGAAAAATATTAGAGAATATTGGTGGAAAGCAATGGTGCAAATGCATGAAAACATTGTTGGTTTAGATGCCGCCATTTTTATGCACCCAACAACTTGGAAAGCTTCTGGGCATGTAGATGCTTTTAATGATCCATTAATTGATAATAAAGATTCTAAAAAAAGGTATAGAGCTGATGTTTTAATTGAAGACTATGTAGGGAAACTAGATGCTAAAATTGAAAAAGAAGTTGCTAAAGCGGAAAAACGTTTTGGTGAGTCATTTGATAAAGCTGAGTTTTTAGCTACAAATCCTCGTGTTGTAGGTTACAAAGAGCAAGGTGATGCTATTTTAAAACGTATGGGGCAATCTTTAGAAAATGAAGATCTAGCCGACGTTAAATTGTTAATAGAAGAGTTAGAAATTGGTTGCCCATTGTCAGGTTCTAAAAACTGGACAGATGTGAAGCAGTTTAACTTAATGTTTGGAACTAAATTAGGTGCTTCAGCTGAGACAGCAATGGATTTATACTTACGTCCTGAAACGGCGCAAGGTATTTTTGTAAACTTTTCAAATGTTCAAAAAACTGGAAGAATGAAAATTCCTTTTGGGATTGCTCAAACTGGAAAAGCTTTTAGAAATGAAATAGTTGCACGTCAGTTTATTTTTAGAATGCGTGAATTTGAACAAATGGAAATGCAATTTTTTGTACGTCCTGGCACTCAAAAAGAATGGTATGAGCAATGGAAAGAAACCCGTTTAAAATGGCACTTATCATTAGGAATGGGCTCAGATAACTACCGTTTTCACGACCACGAAAAATTAGCGCATTATGCTGATGCAGCAGCAGATATAGAATTTAGATTTCCATTTGGATTTAAAGAATTAGAAGGAATACATTCTCGTACAGATTTCGATTTATCAAGTCACGAAAAACATTCAGGGAAAAAATTACAATATTTTGATCCTGAATTGAATGAACATTATATTCCTTATGTAGTTGAAACTTCTATTGGTTTAGACAGAATGTTTTTAGCAGTATTTTCAAATTCATTACAAGAAGAAGAATTAGAAAATGGATCGACACGTACGGTTTTAAAATTACCTTCAGTATTAGCACCAATAAAGGCAGCAATTTTACCGTTGGTTAAAAAAGATGGATTGCCTGAGGTTGCTCGTAAAATTGTAGAAGATTTGAAATGGGATTTCAATATTGCCTATGATGAAAAAGATGCGGTTGGAAGACGTTATAGAAGACAAGATGCAGTGGGAACTCCATTTTGTATTACTGTAGATCACGATACGTTAAATGATGATTCTGTAACCATTCGTTATAGAGATACCATGGAACAAAAAAGAGTTAAAATTTCAGAACTTCGTGATATTATCAAAGAAGAAATTGACGTTAAAAATTGGTTAATGAAAATGTAATTTTTATTATTTCAATAGTATATAAAGAAAGCCAAACTAATTTTTAGTTTGGCTTTTTTACTTTTTAAATAATGTATTATTGAAACCGATAACCAATAGCAACGCCTCCTCTACCAACTACTTCATCATTACTATTACCTAATAAATCTCTACCTATACCTAAATAAATTTCAGCAACAAAACCTCTTTTGCTAACCCATTTTCCGCCAGCTGAAATACCAACTGCAAAATCTGTGTATTTCTCTGAATTATTAATATTTGTATTTGGGTCATAGTAATCATAGTAGTAATAATCTTTTGCTGTATGAAGCATTGTAAAAGCTTCTACAAAAAAACCTTGAGCATATTTATTTGAAAAAAAATGTCTGTAATAGGGTGTAATTGAAAAAGTTCGATATTCATCTAAACTAGTGGCATCTGAATTTTTGTCTAGGTTAAAAAGTAGATTAACACCAATTGTTGATTCTTCGTTAAGGATTCTTTCATAGCCAACATCAAAAAATTTAAAACCAATTAAATTAGACATATTAATCTTTAATTCGTTTTTGGACAGACCTTCTTGATAATTATTTTCTTGAGCAAAAAGTGATAAACTGCCGATAAATAAGATTGTTAAAAGGGTGATTTTTTTCATAATTGAATTTTAAATTAGATCGTAAAAATAGAAACAAAAATGAAACCAAAGTATAAAAAATTAAAAAAGAGCTTTTAATTGAATAGTTCCTGTGTGAATTGTTTTTGAAGTTTTACTTTTTCTTCCTAAATAATTAAGATTTAAATTTAAAAACGAATTTAACTTTCTTTGAAATAACAAACTCCAAGTATAGTTTTTTCCAGGTTGTAAACCTTCTAACATTTGATAGGCAACAGGTGAATTGTTAATACCTTCAAACCTATTATTAAAAATGTTTACTTCCGTTTTTAATAAACTTTTTAAATTGTTTGCATAATTAATTGAAACACCTAATTTTTGTAATTTCAAGGTTTCAAAACCTCCCAATTTATTTTCTTTATTTTTAAATTCATAAAAAAATGAAAAGTAAGTGTTCTTATTATAGTAATAAGATAGTTTTGGTAATATAGTATAATTATTTAATTCATAATTTCTGTTTGTATAATTTGCTGAATTACTAGTGTTTTTAGAACTATTCATATTAAAATTAAACAACCAAAATTCACCTAATTCATGTTCAAATTGAAGTTGGTTTAGTTGTAAGGTATTTTCTAAATTATCAATAGTTGTTGTAGTTTTATTTTGTGATTTTATAAAACTATACGTTGTAGAAAAACGCTTTTTCCCTTTGTTAAAATACAAACTGTTGTTTAAGTTAAAGTTTAAACCTAGTAAGTCAATATTATTAATATCAAACGGATTTAAATTAAACTTTTTAGCCAATTTTTTCTGTTTGCTATCAATTAAAATAAACGTTTGATTGTAAAAATGTGAAAGCACTTTTTTTAAACCTTTTTTAGAATTCCATTGTTGAGGGTTTATAGCAACAGTTTGTGTTAATTTATTTTGGTGTGTAGCAATATAATTTACGGTTGGCAAAATAACACGTAAATACTCAGCTTGATCTTGAAACTGCGCTATTTCAAACTCATTTAACTCTTTTACACCATTCCCATTATAATCTATCCACATATAAAAACCCTGTCCAGGTTCAGTTTTAATATACGTATAATCTTGTTGAGGTAAAGTTCCAGAAAGTGTTTGATACGATGTGTTAAAAGTTAAAAACTGATGAAATAATTGCTGTTTGTAAACAATTTTTGAGTTTAATGATTCTTCGTTTTTAAAATTTACATTTTTAACCGTTCTATAATTTATATAAGCGTTTAAATTTGAGTTTTCAGTTTTAATTAAACTAGATTTTACGTAGTATGTTTTAGCAGTATTTACTTTTTCAAAGGCATTATTTTGAATACTGTCTGTTGTTCTAAAATTAACTCCAATTTGCATAAAAACTTTTGAAGAATCTCCAACTCCAAAAAATGCTTCATATTCGTTGTATTTATGACTTAAATTTAACAATGTATTTGTTGAAATTGCACTTCTTTCATTTTTTTCAGCATTTGAGCTAACTCCAAACCAACTGCTGTTTAAATTGTATTTTGCATTTATAAAATATCTTGAAAAGGTTCCTTTTTCATCAGTTGTTTTATTGTTTAACAAACTACTATTAAAATGAAATGAGAGATTTTTATGAATTAAATTTCCATATAGGTGATGTCTGTTTCCTTTAAAATAATCACTAAATTCTAAGTTCTCAAATTCATAATTTAGGGTGCTATTTTGTTGGTTTGAAAGGTTTAAAGCAGTGGTTATTAATTTTTGACTTCCAGTAGTTGTTCCAATATTCCAATCTCTATCAAATTCAATATTTTGAATTCGCTCAATACTTTTAAAGTCTTTATTAATAAAGTCAAATTTTAAATTACTTTTTAGTTCCCATGTATTTTGAAAAACAACTTGTTCCCAATCTAATTTTGTTGCGAGTCCTTTATTTGTAGAATTATCTAAGGTTGAAAATAAATTAACATCGTTATTACTAAAAGCAGTTTCAGCAGTAATTGTTGTTTTTTTAGAAGGATTATAAGTTGTTTTAAACCCAATAATTTGCAATTTATTTGGCGCAATTAATTGAATAATAGGATTGTAATTTCCTGAATTTTCACCAGTAAATTCAAATATTTTACCAATTGCAATTACATCTTTTAATAGATAACTTCCTAAATTTTCACCAACATAGGTAAAAGTTACTTGGTACAATTCGTCTGTTTCATTGGTTGAATATTCAAAAACTTCTGAAGCACCATTACTTATTTTTTTGTATAAAATTTTATCTTCTGAAAACGTATCAACAAATGCCGATGGTGTAACCATCTCGTTCACATTGTTTCCTACATCTGATAAAATTTGCTTTTGTTCATTACTTAAATCTTGTTCTAAAGGTTGATTTTTTAAATCGTTTTCATTGTAAAAATAGCCGCTAACGGTTAATTTATCAGTTTTGTAACTTAGATTATTGTAGGTTATAAAACGCGTATAGACCCTATCTGTAAATTGATATTCAGCCGTAATTCTCATGTCAGCTGTTATTGGAAAAGTAGTGCTAAATGTAATTTCAGCAGTATTATAATCAATACTATAATCATTATTTTCACCACGTTTTAACAATCTTCCATTGGCGTAAATTTGTTCGGTTCCAGATAAAATTAAAAGATAGGTGTTTGTATTTGCATCCGATAATTTATAAGGCCCTTGATTTCCTTCTTGACCGTTAAATTGAATTTTCTTGTATTTTCCTTTAACAATTGCCCCAGAAGTTTGTAAGTTAATTTCAGAATTCTCAGTTGCTATTTTGGCTTTAACTGCCAAACCAGAAACTTTTTTATTGAATTTTAAATAAGAAGTTTCATTATTGTTCAAATAAATATCACCCGCATTTACACTCCATTTATCACTAAATAATTCAATAAAAACACGATCAAATTCATTTAATTTATAGGTGTTTCCATTTTCCTGAATTGGTAAATTTGTATCAATAATAGAAGCTTTCAGCGTAACTTTATCATTTAATTTTCCTGCAATTTGCAAATCTAAGGTTGAGTTAACAACCGCATTTTGGTTGTTTCCAACAGTAACACCGCGTGTAATATTCCCAACAGTATTTAAGCCATCAAAAGGTTTAAATGGCAATTTTTTTTCATTGGTAGTTAAGCTGAATAATTGTGTTTGGTCTGTTGTTTTGGGAACAATTAATTTTTTATCAAATTTAAAATAGTTTTTAGTGATAAAATCTGGGTACGAAGTGTATTGAACTGTTATTGCTGAGAACTTAATTGGGTTTTCCTTTTTGAAAACCACTAATGATTTAGAAAAATCTACGGTATATTTTGAAGAATCAATTTCAGCATTTAAATCTGAAAACACTTTAAAATTAAAAGGACTTATACTAATTGTATCTATTTTTACCGAATCATTTTTAACCCAAAAAGATTTCAAATGAACATTTTTCGACTGAATTTGAGCATTTATGAAAACGCTAATTAAAAGGAAGAATAAGAGTAAAACTTTTTTCATTTTTTAAACTAACGTTACAAAGTTAAATATAGTTTAAAATAATGATTGTTGAGGTGATGGACTTTCGTGTTCTAACAACCATTTTTTACGCCATAAACCACCTGCATAACCAGTTAACGAACCATCGCTTCCAATAATTCTGTGACAAGGAATTAGAATCCAAATTGGGTTTTTACCATTAGCTGAAGCAACTGCTCTTATCGCTTTAACATCACCTAATTTTTTAGATTGTTCTAAATAAGTTCTGGTTTTTCCGTGCGGAACATTTAATAATTCGTTCCAAACACGTTTTTGAAAATCGGTTCCTTGTGGATTTAATTTTAAATTGAATGTTATTCTTATACCACTAAAATATTCATTTAATTGTTGAATACACTCTTGTAGATAAGATGGAATATCTTTTGAGGTTTCCATTTCTTCATCAATAACAGTAATTGATTGAATTCCAAGTTTATTACCAACAATTTTTGCAGTTCCAATGGGTGTTTTATAATATGCAGTTTCGTTAGATTCCAAAAACGTTTTTTGAGTTTTGTGTTGTTATTTCTGCAATTTCTTGTGGTGTTAATTTATAAATATCGGCTAATTTTTCCAATACGTTTATAATAAAACTACTTTCATTTCTTTTTCCTCTAAATGGAGTTGGTGCCAAATAAGGTGCGTCAGTTTCCAATACAATATGTTCAATGGCAATTTCATTCAAAAATTGATCTATTTTACCATTTTTAAAAGTTACAACACCACCAATTCCTAGTTTCATATTGTATGAAATAGCTTTTTTAGCTTGTTCTAAATTTCCTGAAAAGCAATGAAATATTCCGAATAATTTATCATCTTTTTCTTCTTCTAATATTTCAAAAATTTCATCAAAAGCATCTCTGCAATGAATAATAATGGGTAAGTTTTTTTCTTTTGCCCAATGAATTTGAGTTTTAAAAGCTTGTTGTTGTTGCTTCAACAATGTTTTATCCCAATATAAATCGATACCAATTTCTCCAACTGCATAAAAATTCCGTTTGTCTAACCATTTTTTCACAAAAGCTAATTCTTCCGCAGCATTTTCTTTAACGTGTGTTGGATGTAAACCCATCATTAAAAAAGTATGATCTGGAAATGCTTTTTCCAAATCTAACATGGCATCAAAAAATGTTGAATCTACAGCAGGAATAAATAATCGTGTAACACCAGCATCAATTGCTCGTTGAATCATTTCATCTCTATCTTCGCTAAATTGATCGCTGTATAAATGGGTATGAGTGTCAGTAATTATCATATGGCAAAAGTACTCAAAAAGAATTATTCTTAAATGTATAATTATTGTTATGCTGTATTCATTTTGCTGGCAGATTATTTTCTTTTAAAAAACAGTAAACTTGACGAAAATAGGCAGTAGATGAATTTGGATCACATTCTTTTAAGGAAAGGATATATAAAAATTAAGCTTAAAAAAATAAACACAAACCATTTTGAGCTAAAAGTTACATTAAATGGTGTTAAAGGTCGTTTTATTATAGATACAGGAGCTTCTAGGTTCTTGTGTTGATATTAATTTAGCTGAAAAATTTAAATTAGAGGTGAAAGATTCAAATACAAAAGCAGCAGGAGCTGGCGCTATTGGGATGGGTACAAAAATTTCTGAAAAAAATAATTTAGAATTAAAAGAATGGAAGTTCAGTAATTTTACAATTGTTTTATTTGATTTAACACATGTAAACACTGCTTTAACTGAGCATAAAGCTGAAGCTGTAGATGGAATTATTGGTGCTGATATTCTTGAAAAAGGAAAATCAGTAATAGATTATGATACGAAGTGTTTATTTTTAAAAACCTTAGTTTATAAATTTTAATTTTTTTTAGTGTTAATTGCCCAAGTAATTATACCGCCAGTATAAAACATATTGTGATTAACTCCTTTTGAAATTGATAGATCAACTATAAAATTGTCACTAAAATTATAACCTACGCCTGTGTTCATATTATGTGAAATCAATTTTTCTTGGGTGAAATCTCCAAAATTTTCTAAAAAAAAATGTACTTTGGAATTCGCCTCATAGCTAATGTTTGCAATATAAAAACCAGATTTAGAATTGTCAGTTTCATGAACGTATCCAATATTATAATTAAAAGAAAATTTTTCTGAAATTTTATTAGAAAAGTTTAACGAAACAATTTCTCCAATTTTGGCAAGTTTAAATTTTTTGTCTGTTGGTACTATTGTTCTAATCATGATAGATGCTTCTGGTACTAATTTTTTTTCTTTCCAAAGGTTCATAGAAAATCCAATTTGTATGTCATCAAATTTATTTAAAGAGTGAATTAAATGATTATTTTTCCATAATTTTTCTTTTATAATAGGGGTGTTTAATTGTAATTCAAAACCATTCAGTAAGCCGTATCTAAATAATGCACTTGGAATACTCCAAGAGTTCATTTTTTCTGAACCTTCATTTTGAATGGTATACAATGACTCTAATTCTATTTGCAAAATACTTTTATCAATTGTAGCGGATGGTTCTGCAGTTTGTGCATTTATTTTTGAAAATATAAATGATGTGACTAAAGCAAAGCGTAAAATTAATTTCATGTTTCTTTAATTCTTTGAATTGCGAAGTTATTTTTATTAAGTCTAAATAAGGATGATTTTTATCATATTCATAAAAAAACCCCAACAATTTTGTTGGGGTTCTTAAATACTTTTGAAAGTATGTTTAATTTTATAATTCTAAACTTTTTTTAGGATTATTATTCATTAAAATTTCTACTGGATTTTCTAATGCTTCTTTCACAGCAACTAAGAATCCTACAGATTCACGACCATCAATAACTCTATGATTATAGGATAATGCAACATACATAATTGGTCTAATAACTACTTCACCATAATAGCTACTGGGCGTTCAACAATGTTTTATCCCAATATAAATCTATTCCAATTTCTCCAACTGCATAAAAATTCCGCTTGTCTAACCATTTTTTCACAAAAGCTAATTCTTCTGCAGCATTTTCTTTAACGTGTGTTGGGTGTAAACCCATCATTAAAAAGGTATGATCTGGAAATGTTTTTTCCAAATCTAACATGGCATCAAAAAATGTTGAATCTACAGCAGGAATAAATAATCGTGTAACACCAGCATCAATTGCTCGTTGAATCATTTCATCTCTATCTTCACGAAATTGATCGCTGTATAAATGTGTGTGTGTATCAGTAATTATCGTACCGCAAAAGTAACAGAAAGTTTGAAAGCTTAAAAATTAGTTGAATGTTTAATTTTTTCAAAAATATTAAAATCAACGTAAATGAAGAAGCCATCTACGTTTAGATGGCTTCCTTTTTTTGGTATGCTTCTTGTATTAACATAATTTTAACAGTTATCGAAAATTTTAGTAGCAACAAATAATTATTCAATTCCACTCAAAGTAATTATTTGAATTCAGCTAAAAAAAAGATAACATAAAACTTTCTTCGTATGAAAACAAAAAAACATCCAAAAGCAAATTTAGAGAATTACAGTAAATTATTTGTACAATTAGGCTTAGTATTATCACTGGTTATTGTTTATGTATTAATTCAAAACAAAACATTCAACAATAATTTGGTTATAGTAGACAATCCAAATTTTAAGAATGATGATTTTACAGAATCAATCATTGATTATACTATTGAACCACCTAAAGAGCAACCAGCTCCTAAAAAGGTAATTATTGATGTTATTGAACAAATTGATAACGAGAATGATAATTTGACTGAAACAATTATTGATCCAGTTGATCCAGATAAACCAGTAGATCTTACAAAAATTGTAGATGTTAAGCCTATAATTGAAGAAGGACCGGAAGATGTTCCATTTTTTATTATAGAGGATGCACCTATTTTTCCTGGTTGTGAAGGAACAAAAGAGGAAATGAAAGCTTGCTTTTCTGCAAAAATTACAAAGTTTGTTAGCAATAAATTTAATGCAGAATTAGCATCTGTATTAAATTTATCTTCAGGAATTCAGCGTATTTCTGTTATATTTAAAATAGATAAACAAGGAAATATTGTAGAAATTCAAGCGAGGTCACCTCACAAAGAATTACAAAACGAAGCTATTAGAGTTGTAAAATTATTACCTCAAATGGAACCTGGTAAGCAAAGAAATAAACCTGTGAATGTAAAATATTCGCTTCCCATTGCATTTAAAGTAGAATAAATTTATAAAGGCTAAAAAGTGAAGTGGAAACTTTTTAGCCTTTTATTTTTTCAAGAAATTGATTACTCTTTTGTGAAAGAAACACTATTTTTTACCAACTATAAAACTCACAATTTCTTCAATAATTTTTGAGCTTGTTTATATTCTGCAGCACTTTCCGGAATTGTTTTTAAAACATATTTACAGGCTTCAAACTGTTTTTGTTTTAACATACTTAATGCTTTGTACCATGAGGCTGTGTTAGCAAAAGTTGAATTTCCACTACTTATTGCATCAAAAATGATATCAGCTTCTACATAAATGTTTAATTCTAGATAACAAATTCCTTTGTACAATTCAATTTCTGTATCGTCGTTGCTGGTTTCAGATAAAACGGTTAATTGTTTTAAAGCTTCTTTATAATTTTTAGAATTGAAAGCATCTTGCGCTTTTATGATAGCATCATTATTATTGCCTCTAACAACTAATTCTAACGCATTATGGTTTGAAAAATCACTATAAACAGGATCTCCATTATTGAATAAGAAAAAACCAATTACCAGTGCAATACTTGCCGCAACCATGAATTTTTTATTGCTCAATAATGAGATTATTTTTCCTTTCTTTTTAATGGAATTTTCTGGTTTAATATATTTTGAACCTAATTTTGAGAGGGTATTTTTCAATTCTTTTTCGGCTTCTTCATTTTCAAATTTTGAAGTCAAAGAAGTTTCTAATGACTTATAAATTTCAAATTCCTGTTTAAAATCGGCATCCGAGTTTAGTTTTTCTTCAAAAGAAATTATTTCAGAAGCTGATAGTTCTTTATTTAGGTAATTATCAAATAATATGTAGCTATCTTCTTTCATTTTAGTAGGCTTTTAGTTGATGAAATTCATTAGAATCTTTCACAAGCTGCGTTAATTTTCCCATACATTGTGATTTCTTCTTACGAGCATAACCATAAGTAACACCTAAAATTTCTGCAACTTTTTCCATCGATTTAATTTTAAAGGTGGTTTTTAATAATTCTTGACATTTTGCACCTAATTCTTTAAATTTTGATTCAAAAAGCTGATGTTGTTTTTCAAAAATTTCAGTTTCTTCAACTTGTTGTTCTTGCTCTTCAGTAATAGATGTAGTATCGTCTGAAATTGTTACCCTATTATTTCCTCTTTTTTTAAGTTCATTTAACCAACGTCTTTTACATAATAAATAGAAATAAGCATCAAACGGACATGTAAGTATAAAATTTTTCTCTTTTGCTTGGTGGTAAATAGTAACCAATGTTTCCTGAATAATATCTTGAGCATCATCAGAATTACCATTGTTATTTCTTACATAGGAAACAATCTTATGTGAAAATTTTTCATAAATCTTAGAAAGTACTCTACTGTCATTTTTTAGCAAAGCCTCTATATATATATGGTCTTCGTGTGGTTTTTGAATCATGTGTAATAGTTAGAGATAGCTAATTTAATTTTTTTTTCATAAAAAAGGGTAACAAAAAATAAAACCTGTTGATATGTAAGTGTAAAACAAATTTAAAAACAATTAAAATTTAATAATTATGAAAACACAAAAACAAAATTTTACAAACTTAAAGAATAGTAAAGTTGTAAACAGAATTTTAAAAAATGCATTAGGAGTAATGGTTCTTGCAAGTTTAGCAAGTTGTTCTAATGACAAAGATGAAGTGTTAGTTCCTCAACCAGATGGCGTAGCCTTAACAGAACGTTTTAACGATAACAGAGAGAATGCTGTTGAAGAATTTATTTTAGACGCGGCAACTGGTGGAATTATTATTGGAACACAAGGAACACAAGTAACTTTTCAACCAAATTCATTTGGATTAAACGGAACTCCAGTAACAGGAAATGTAACCGTGCAATTAATAGAAATTTACGACAAGGCGTCAATGCTTTTAAAAAATAAATCTACACTTGGACAAAGAGTAAATGGCGATAAAGAGGCATTAAAATCGGCAGGAGAATTTTTTATAAATGCTGAGCAAGGTGCAAATAATTTAGAATTGTTAGAAATGGCAAGTGTTCAAAGCAAGCCAGTAGATTTTGCAGATTTAGATGGTGGAATGCAAATTTTTAGAGCAAATGGAGATGGAATTGATAATGATTGTGATGGAATAGATGCTACTTGTGATTGGGTAGAAGCAGATGAAGATGGAAATGGTGAAAAAGATGACGCTCAAATTAGAGACGGACAAGGTGCTGATGGTGCATTTGCAACATATAACTATAATATTGGAACTTTTGGTTGGACAAATCTTGATAGATGGTACAATTATACAGGTGCCAAAACTGAAATATTTATTGATGTACCAGCTGAATTTAATCAAGATAATTGTGCGGTATACTTATCATATGATGGAGAACCAACAGCTTTAGCAAGAATGGATGTTTACAATACAGAATTAGAAATGTTTACAGAGCATTACGGATTAATTCCTGTTGGATTAGAAGTACATATTATAATGGTTGCAGAAATAGATGGACAATTAAATTATGCAATACAAGGAACAACCATAGTTGAAGATCATATTGAAGTAATAACAAGTTTAAGTCCAATAACTCAGTCTGCTTTAGAGGCTTTGATTAATGGATTACCATAAATAGTAGAATTGAAAATAAAGAAAGAGGTTAATTGCTAATAGAAAGGCTGTCTAATTTAGATAGCCTTTTTTTATTTCTACAAGTTACTTTAAAAAGAGAGGTGAGAGCATTTTTTAAATTGTAATAATTACAGCTGAGAATCATAAAATTAAAGAAATAAAGTGTTTTTAATTAATTTTTTTCAAAATAAAGGGTAACAAAAAATAAAGGCTGTTGATATATAAGTATAAAACAAATTTAAAAACAATTAAAATTAAATAATTATGAAAACACAAAGACAAAATTTTACAAACTTAAAGAATAGTAAAGTTGTAAACAGAATTTTTAAAAATGCATTAGTAATAGTGGTACTTGCAAGTTTAGTAAGTTGTATTAATGACAAAGATGAAGTTTTAGTTCCTCAACCAGATGGCATAGCCTTAACAGAACGTTTTAACGATAACAGAGAGAATGCTGTTGAAGAATTTATTTTAGACGCTGCAACTGGTGGAATTATTACTGGATCTCAAGGAACTAAAGTAACTTTTCAACCAAATTCATTTGGATTAAACGGAACTCCAGTAACAGGAAATGTAACTGTTAAATTAATTGAAATTTATGATAAAGCTTCAATGCTTTTAAAAAATAAATCTACACTTGGACAAAGAGTAAATGGTGATAAAGAAGCACTAAAATCGGCAGGAGAATTTTTTATAAATGCAGAACAAGGTGCCAATGGTTTGGAATTATTAGAAATGGCAAATGTTCAAAGCAGACCCGTAGATTTTGTAGATTTAGATGGTGGAATGCAAGTTTTTAGAGCAAATGGAGATGGAATTGATAATGATTGTGATGGAATAGACGCTACTTGTGATTGGGTAGAAGCAGATGAAGATGGAAATGGAGAAAATGATGGAGTACAAGTAAAAGACGGACAAGGTGGAACAGCTGGCGGAGAATTTGCAACATATAACTATAATATTGGAACTTTTGGTTGGACAAATCTTGATAGATGGTACAGTTATACAGGTCCTAAAACTCAAATTTTTGTTGATGTTCCAGCTGAATTTAACCAAGATAATTGTGCGGTATATTTATCATACGATGGTGAGCCAACAGCTTTAGCAAGAATGGATACTTGGAGTTCAACATTAGAAATGTTTACAGAGCATTACGGTTTAATTCCTGTTGGATTAGAAGTACACATTATAATGGTTGCAGAAATTGACGGACAATTAAACTATGCCATTCAAGGAACAACCATAGTTGAAGATCATATTGAAGTAATCACAAATTTAAGCCCAATAACACAAGCTGCTTTAGAAACTTTAATTAATGGATTACCATAATGTCCTCACAAATCAGGTGGTAATTTAATAGAAATCTCTCTTGTCTTTATTGACAAGAGAGATTTTAAAGCATATAAAAAAATCAATATAGAATGCTTTTTTTATATTTGTTAAAACTCACTAACTATGAAAAATTATTTTTTATCACTTTTATTAATATTCTTCATAACTTCTTTTTACGCTCAAAGCATAGAAAATGATACAATTACAAGAACTGCAACTATAGGTTATATTATAAATGGAAACAAGGTTTCGTTTAATCCAGAAACGCCACAGTTAAATCAAATTGCAGGTGCTCCAAAAGCATTTTACACCTATTATTGGGAGTTTGGTGATGGAAATTATAGTTTTGAAGAGAAACCAAAACATACCTATAAAAATAAAGGAACCTATAAATCACAGCTCTCAGTTACTAATAATTATGATGATGGGAAACCGCCAACTACGCGTCCAAAAGAAGTTTCAATAAATGATGAAAGTTTTGATACTTCTGAAAATGAAAAACACTATTTAGTGGCTTCACACCATGGTTTTAGATTGCAAACAAACAGAGATCCAATACCAAATGAAGAAATGCAGTTAGTTTTAAGTTATGGAAACACTAAAGAATATCCTTCCAATGGTAAAATCTACCTATTTTTTAATGAAAAGAAATACAAAGCTAAAAATTTCGAATTAGTAGATGTTAGATTGCATTACAACGAAAGTGAAATTTCTAATGAAATTATTGCTGATAATAACAGCTATATTTCAAAAGATGAGTTTATTCAATCTACTGGTATATCAACATTTTTAGATGAAAAATTAATAGTAAATGACACGTTAAAACAAAATCTACCTCTTACTTTAGAAGAAGCCAAAGCGTATTACCAAGATGTTAAAATTTATAATTTTGATAATGTAGCATCAAATGAAGAACGTTCCATGTTTTTTAGCTTCAAAACAACACCTGAAATGTTAAAAGATACAAGTGCGGTAATATCTATTAGAAGTATTTATGTGCCTGAGCGAGGGAATGATTCACACAAAGTATTAACCAAAGAAATGGAAATTGTAACGTCTCACGATCCAAATAAAATGGCAGTTTATGATACGCGTTTAAATTATAGATTGGTTCGTTTTAAACGTTTGAAATATAAAGTCCGTTTTCAAAATGATGGAGAAGGACCTGCAAGATTGATAAAATTAAATGTTGAGATTCCTCAAATGTTAGATAAATCAACTTTAGAAGTGTTGGATATGTACCCAAAATGTCCAATTTGCCCAGATGAAAAAGTTAATTATAGCTGTTTGGATACCATTATTTCAAAAGACCAGATTTCATTTCAATTTAAAAATATATACTTATCAGGAACCACCCAAAAAGGTGTTCATGATAAAGATTCTACCAAAGGATTTGTAAAATACTCCATGAAATTTGGGAAAGATTTTCATAAGCAAAAATCTAAAAGTAAAACAGAAATTATCTTCGATAAAAATGAACCAATTATTACAAATACGTCTACTTCACGTTTTTCACCAGGAATTTCAATTGGTGCAAAAGCAGGTTATAATAGTTATATTGATGTAAAGAATTCTAAAAGTTATTTTGTGGGCGCTACTATTTCACCCTATAAATCCTATAAAAAGTACTTACAAGCTGAACTCATGATTTCTACCCATGAATTTACCGATTTAAAAAGTGTCAATGAAATAATTGGCCCAATTGATTTAGCTGACGGAACTAAAATTGATAGTGCCATACGATTTGATGAAACAAATTCAGAAACAACAAAATTAAATATTGATGTGGTTCCTGTTTCATTTCGTTACAATTTAAATGGGGTTTTTGGGATAGGAGTTGGTCCTCAAATATCTTTTGATATTTCTAATAAAGTTAAAAACACTACAAATTCTCAGTATTTCACGTATATTAATAATAGAATTGGAGATTCAATTGATGTTTTAAACACTTCAGAAGTTACTAACAGTAATTCGTCGTTTAGTGATATTAGATACGGTGTTTTTGGAGATATCACCATTGGTGCTGCTAGAATTGGTCCAAGTGTTGGAGTGCGTTATATTTATAATTTTAATGAACCACATTCCCAACTTCATTTTTATGCAATTTGGAAAATTTAAGATGCAATGCTAAAAAAATCAGTCATCCTATTTTTAGTACTTTTTAGTTTTAATACAGTTGCTCAAAACAGGGATTCTAATTTTAAAATAACGTTAGATTCACTAATACAACAAGATAATTTTTCGGAATTTATTTATGTTCAACTTGATAAATTTTCTAAGAATGCATCAGTTGAAAACCTAACCATTTTTGAGTCGATTTCTTCTGAATTATGGCGGATTCCAAAAAATGAAAATGAAAACACAGCACAACTTTATTATTATATTAATTATGCCTATAATTTAAAGCAGTTTGGTTTTATAAATCAGTCTATTATTCAATATGAAAAGGCATTTTCTTTTTATAATAATATCAATGTTAAATTTGATATTATTGAATTTTGTTTAAAACCATTAGCAAATAATTATACCAGATTAGGGGATGTTGATAGGGCAGAAGATATTTTAAAAATCACTATTGATAAAGCTCAAAAACAAAATAATACAACTCAAATAATTGCAGGTTATTCAAATTTAGCAGTTGTTTTTAGAACTAAAGGTGAATATGCTAAAGCAATTAATTATTTAAATTTGGGTTTGAATTTAACCACAGAAGAAGAAATAAAAGCGAGAATTTATTCAGATTTGGCTATTAATTTTTTGTATTTAAACGAGGTTAAAAAAGCGAAAGAAAACATTCAACTTTCAAATAAATACAATGTTAGAAATAACAGTTCAATTTCAATAAAAAACAAGATTACATTGGCAAATTGTTTTGTTAAAAACAAAAATTTTGATAAAGCAATTATTCAATTTGAGAATGCATTAAAAACCACAAAAATAACTTTTGGAGAACGCGATAGAGAAGTAGCCAAAATTCACAATCAACTTGCGGAAGTTTATAGCAAAACCAATCAAATTGAAAAGGGATTAATTTATTATCAAAAATCGTTAAGTGTATTGCTTCCAAAGTACCAT
>NZ_JBFFOE010000052.1:0-19895 GCF_041562875.1 Lutibacter sp.
GGAGGTTTAATTACTACACTATTAGAAATGTGTTTTGCTGATGTTAATTTAGGAGCTAAAATAGATTTCTCTGTTTTTGAAGAAAAAGACATCATAAAATATTTGTTTTCTGAAAACATAGGAATCGTTTTCCAAGCAAAAGAAGATGAAATTCTTGAAAATAAACTAACCGAAAATAATGTTTCATTTTATAAGCTTGGAAATGTTACCAATGAAGAAACGCTGGACTTTGGCCCTTGTAAATTAGATATTGTAAAATATAGAGATCTTTGGTTTGAAACTTCTTATTTATTAGATAATAAACAAACTGCAAAAGGTTTAGCTAAAGACAGATTTGAAAACTATAAAACTCAACCGTTAAAATATACATTCCCAAAACACTTTACTGGTAAATTACCTGTTATTGACGCATCTAAACCAAGACCAAAAGCGGCTATTATTCGTGAAAAAGGAAGTAATAGTGAACGTGAAATGGCAAATGCAATGTATTTAGCTGGTTTTGACGTGAAAGATGTTCATATGACCGATTTAATTTCTGGTCGTGAAAACTTAGAAGATATTCAGTTTATTGGTGCTGTTGGTGGTTTTTCAAACTCTGATGTTTTAGGTTCTGCTAAAGGCTGGGCTGGAGCATTTTTATACAATGAAAAAGCAAAAACAGCCTTAGATAATTTCTTCAAAAGAAAAGATACTTTATCTGTTGGTATTTGTAATGGTTGTCAGCTATTTATGGAATTGGAAGTCATTAATCCTGAACACAAAATTCATGGTAAAATGTTACACAACGATTCTCATAAACACGAAAGTAATTTTACTTCGGTAACCATTCAAGAAAATAATTCTGTAATGCTTTCCAGTTTAGTGGGAAGTACTTTAGGAGTTTGGATTTCACATGGTGAAGGAAAATTTAACTTACCAATGGAGGAATCAGCATATGCTATTGTAGCTAAATATGGTTATGAAGCATATCCTGCTAATCCAAATGGTTCAGATTATAATACCGCGATGCTATGTTCAAAAGACGGTCGTCATTTAGTGATGATGCCGCATATTGAGCGCTCAACGTTCCAATGGAATTGGCCTTTTTACCTAGCAAATAGAAAAGATGAAGTTTCTCCTTGGGCTGAAGCTTTTGTGAATGCCAGAAAATGGATCACTAAATAAAAGTAAAATTAATCTATTCTAAAATAAAACATCACAAAGAGGCTATCTAAAAAGTAAAGTTTTGTTTCATATTGAGCTTGTAAAAAATATATTAATGTTTTGATATTCAGCACCAACTTCGACAAGCTCAGTTTAACAAAGCAATTTTTAATTAATTTTCAGATAGCCTCTTTATACATTGTTTTTATGAAACCAAACAATGAAAACACCTAAAAAATATCAGTTTATAATTGAATTAGGAAAAGCACTGCATACCTATGGAATTCCTTCCTATAAAATTCAAACCTATTTAACCAAAGTTTCAAGAACTCAAGGAATAAATGGAACTTTTATGGATTTACCTACTTGGATAAATTATGTTTTTTATGAGGATGAGCAAACCTATAATTATATAGAGTGCATTCCTCCCGGTGTCTTAAACTTAGGAGCATTATCAAGCGTTGAAGAAGTAACTAATAAAGTAATAGCAAATGAAATTAGACCTTCAGAAGTTGAAAATGAATTGCAATTAATCAAAAATGAGACAAAAAAAATAAATCATTTTATACAAACCTTCTCATATGCAATAGCCTCTGGAGCATTTAGTTTAATGATTGGCACTAATTGGGTCTCTTTTATTTTTTCTTTACTATTAGGTGCATTGGTTTATTTAATAGTGTATTTATCAAGTAATTCAAGCTATTTAGAAACTGTTTTAGAGTCATTAATTTCTTTCGTAGTTACCATTCTCGCTTGTTTATTATATTTAGTATTTCCTGAATTTAATGTTGGTATAACCATACTTTCAGCTATCATAATTTTTATTCCTGGTTTAGCAATTACAACGGCTTTAGAAGAAATTACTTCAAAAAATTTGGTGTCTGGAGTTGCTAAACTATTCGATTCTATTATTTCATTATTCAAACAATTTTTTGGAGTTTTACTTGGCTTGGCAGTCATGTCATCATTTATTGATTTCAAGCTTTTAGTTCATATATCTGAAATGCCTCAATGGATTATGTTCTGTGGGATTCCTCTTTTTTCAATTAGTCTTTTAGCTATTTTTCAGGTTCGCAAAAAGGACATGTTTTTAGGAGTTCTTACTGGTGTATTAGTTTTTTTTCTAACTGTATTATTCTCAGCATCAGGAGTGTTACTTAGTACTTTTATTGGTACAATAGCTGCTGTTGCAATAAGTAATTTGTTTAGCAGATTTACTAAATCTCCTAAAACAGTTTATCTAACTCAAGGCATCGTTATGCTTGTTCCTGGTAGTAAATCTTTTATGGGGCTGAGCAACTCATTTTTAAATTCATCAATAATAACTGCTGATAATTTATATCAACAAGTAGTTTTTATTTTAATGGGAATCATTGGTGGATTGTTATTTTCTGGTGTTTTTAGAAACCAACAAGGAACAAAATAAGCAGAATAACATTCTTTATTTATTCAAAAAATGGTCTTCATTTAGTGATGTCGCCGCATATTGATTGTTCAAGTTTCCAACGGAATTGAACTTACTATCCTAACGTAAGAAAGATGACATCTTACCTTTGGCTGAAGCTTTTGTAAATGCTAAAAATTGGTTAGTAAATAAATAATCCTTAAATAATATCTATATCTAAAGAAGTCCACTATTGTAAAATCCTTTTTTTATTCATATTTTGCTAACCAAATGCAATTTATGAATACAGAAATCACACGTTTATTTGATTTTGCTTATCAACAATTAGCAACCAATCCGCAAGCAAAATGTTTTAATACAAAAGTTGGTAACAAATGGATACCTACTTCAACAAAACAATATCTTGAACAAGCAAATACTATTAGCAGAGCCTTGTTAAGATTAGGTATTAAACCCAACGATAAAATAGCTATTGTAACTTCTACAAACAGAGTTGAATGGAGTGTTTTAGACGTTGCCGTATTGCAAATTGGCGCAGTAAACGTTCCCTTATACCCAACTATTTCATCATCTGATTATCAATATATTATCAATCATTCTGATGCTGTTTTATGTTTTGTTTCTGATGAAGAATTAGTAAGAAAAGTTTCCATAATTAAAGATAAAACTCAACTAAAAGATTTGTATTCATTTGATTTTGTTGAAGGAATCTCAAGCTGGAGTTCATTACTTGAATTAGGAGCAAATACTTCAAATCAAGTAGAAGTAGATGAATTAAAAAAGAACGTTTCTCCTTTAAATTTAGCAACTATTATTTATACTTCAGGAACTACTGGAACGCCAAAAGGCGTCATGCTTTCACATAAAAATATTGTCGAGAATGCTTTTGTAAGTGCAAATGCATTAAATTTTGACCCTGGAAACTATAGAGTTTTAAGTTATTTACCTATTTGTCATATTTTTGAACGTTTTGCATTATACTATTACCAGTTTATGGGATTTGAAATTTATTATGCTGAATCTATAGATAAATTAGGTGATAATTTAAAAGAAGTTAAGCCACATTTCATTCCTGTTGTTCCTCGGCTTTTAGAAAAAATATATGATAAAATTGTAGATAAAGGAAGTAATTTAAAAGGTTTAAAACGAATCCTATTCTTCTGGTCATTAAATTTAGGAAAAAAATACAGACCCTATCATGAAAATGGCTGGTGGTATCATTTTCAATTAAAAATTGCTAACAAATTGGTTTTTAGCAAATGGCGAGAAGCATTGGGTGGTAAAATTAAATTTTTAGTCTCTGGAAGTGCTCCTCTTCAACCTATTCTAATAAAAGTTTTTACCGCGGCAAATATTCCAGTTTTTGAAGGTTATGGCATGACTGAAACTTCTCCTGGTATTTCTATTAACGATTTTAGAAATGGAGGTTTCAAAATTGGTACTGTTGGAAGAATTTTAAAGGATATTGAAGTAAAAATTGCTTCAGACGGCGAAATATTAGTAAAAGGCTCCAACGTTATGATGGGCTATTTTAAAGAAGAAGTTTTAACCAAACAAACAATTATAAATGGTTATTTACATACTGGTGATATAGGTGAATTGGATAGCGATGGTTTTCTTAAAATTACAGATCGAAAAAAAGAAATGTTTAAAACTTCTGGTGGTAAATACATTGCTCCTGCAGTTTTAGAAAGTAAATTAAAAGAATCACGTTTCATAGAACAGGCCATGGTAATTGGTGAAAGTGAAAAAATGCCAGCTGCTATCATTCAACCTCATTTTGAATTTTTAGTTGAATGGGTTAAACGCAAAAAATTAGACATTGATATTTCTTCTAATGAAGCTATTATTTCAAACAAAAAAGTGATTAAACGAATAGGTAAAGAAATCGTTTTCGCTAACACTAACTTTGGAAATTGGGAAAAAATTAAAGATTTTGAATTAACATCTGAAGTTTGGAGCATTGAAAACGGTTTATTAACACCTACTATGAAAATAAAAAGAAAAGCTATCATTCAGAAATACAAACACTTACATGACAAAATTTATCAAAAAATAAATTAAATCTATTGTAACATACTTATTTGTAATATCCTATTAATTTTTATACTTTGCCAAGTATTCAATCAAATAACATAGATAATGTCCAAAGAAATTACAAGATTATTCGATTTTGCTTATTATCAACTCGAAAAATACAATTTAGATAAAGCTTTTACAGTAAAAAATAATGGAGAATGGATATCTACTTCTTCACAAGATTTTATTAATAAAGGAAATGCAATTAGTAGAGGTTTACTGAAATTAGGTGTCAAACCTGGTGATAAAATTGGCGTTATATCAACAAATAATAGAACCGAGTGGAATATATTAGATTTTGGAATTTTACAAATTGGAGCTGTTAATATCCCTATTTATCCTACTATTTCAAAAGAAGATTATGAATACATTTTTAATCACGCAGAAATTACACATTGTTTTCTATCTGATAAAGAATTACTAATTAAAGCTAATGCAATTAAAGACAAAGTTTCAACATTAAAAGATATTTATTCCTTTGATGAAATTGATGGTTGCAAAAACTGGAATGAAGTTCTTAAACTTGGAGAAGATGAAAGTTTACAAAATGAAGTTGAAATATTAAAAGAAGTTGTTATACCTGAAAATTTAGCTACCATTATTTATACTTCTGGAACAACTGGAAGACCTAAAGGTGTGATGCTTTCTCATAAAAATGTTGTTTCAAATGTAATTGATTGTTTACCCAAATTACCTTTAGAAAAAGGAAATTTTAAAGCCTTAAGTTTTCTTCCAGTATGTCATATATTTGAAAGAATGCTTCATTATTTATATCAATACTCTGGATGCTCAATATATTTTGCAGAAAGTTTAGAAAAAATTGGTGAAAATTTAAAAGAAGTTCAGCCCCAATTTATGACTGTTGTTCCTAGATTACTTGAAAAAGTGTATGATGGAATTATCACAAAAGGCTCTGAATTAACAGGAATTAAAAAAATGTTATTCTTCTGGGCAGTTGATTTAGGCCTAAAATATGAGCCTTATGGCAAAAACGGTTTATGGTATGAGGCACAATTAGCTGTTGCTAATAAATTAATTTTTAGTAAATGGCGCGAAGCATTAGGAGGTAAATTAGAAACAATGGTTTCAGGAAGTGCTGCATTACAACCTCGTTTAGCTAGAGTGTTTGCCGCTGCTAAAATGCCTGTTATGGAAGGTTATGGATTAACAGAAACTTCACCAGTAGTATCTGTTAATATGATTGAAGGTGGTGATTTTAAAATTGGAACCATAGGGAAAACAATTGATAATGTAACTGTGAAAATTGCTGAAGATGGAGAAATATTAGTTAAAGGTCCTAATGTGATGCAAGGTTATTATAAAGATCCAGAAAAAACTGCAAGTGTAATGACAGGTGATTTTTTTCACACAGGAGATAAAGGTGAATTTGATTCAGAAGGATTTTTAAAAATAACTGGTAGAAAAAAAGAAATATTTAAAACTTCTGGTGGAAAATATATTGCACCTGCTCTACTTGAAAATGAAATGAAACAATCTCGTTTTATTGACCAAATTTTAGTGATTGGAGAAGGACAAAAAATGCCAGCTGCTATTATTCAACCTAATTTTGAGTTTTTACGAAAATGGGCCCGTAAGCATCATGAACCTGTTTCTGAAAGCAACCAAGATTTAATTGAAAATCCAAATTCTATAAAACGAATTCAAAAAGAATTAGACAAAGGAAATAAAAACTTTGCTAAGTGGGAAACCATTAAACGTTTTGAATTAACACCAGATGTTTGGAGTATTGACAATGGATTATTAACTCCAACAATGAAACCAAAAAGAGAAGAAATCAAAAAAAAATACCAACATTTGTATAACAAAATTTATGAAATAAAAGATTAAATTTAGTTCTAATTGAAGATTTCATGGTTACAATTTAAAAAAATAATTTTTTTTAAATTTGTCAATATTTTTACTGTTTTAAACACTCAATCACAATTCGATTTGTTATTTTTGCAAAATATTTTTTTATCATAAATGGAACATTTTATAGTATCAGCTCGTAAATACCGCCCTCAAACTTTTGAGGAAGTTGTTGGGCAACAGGCTATTACAAATACGCTTGAAAACGCTATAAAAAGTAATCATTTAGCACAAGCATTATTATTTACAGGTCCTCGTGGAGTTGGTAAAACAACGTGTGCTAGAATATTAGCAAAAAAAATTAATCAGAATAGTTCAGAAAATCTTGAGGATAATGATTTTGCCTTTAATATTTTCGAATTAGATGCAGCTTCAAACAATTCTGTTGATGACATCCGAAGTTTAACTGATCAAGTTAGAATTCCACCGCAAACAGGAAAATATAAAGTTTATATTATTGATGAGGTTCATATGTTGTCTGCTTCAGCATTCAATGCTTTTCTTAAAACATTAGAAGAACCACCTGCACACGCTATTTTTATTTTAGCAACTACAGAAAAACATAAAATAATACCAACAATCCTTTCTCGTTGTCAAATATTTGATTTTAAACGAATTGGCGTTTTAGATGCTAAAAAGTATTTAGAAAAAATTTGCATTGAAGAAAATATTACTGCTGAAGATGATGCATTGCATATTATTGCTCAAAAAGCTGATGGTGCCATGCGGGATGCTCTTTCCATTTTTGATAGAGTTGTAAGTTTTTCAGGCAAAGAATTAACACGTAAAGCGGTTACAGAAAACTTAAATGTGTTGGATTATGATGAGTACTTTAAAACAACCGATTTAATTCTTGAAAATAAAATACCTGAAGTTTTAGTTCATTTCAATTCAATTTTAAGTAAAGGTTTTGAAGGGCATCATTTTATTAGTGGTTTAGCAGCTCATTTTAGAGATTTATTGGTTGCAAAAGATAAAATTACTATTGATTTATTAGAAGTTGGCGACAATGCTAAAAAGAAATATTTAATTCAATCAGAAAAATGTGATTTGCGTTTTCTGCTTCAAGGAATTGAATTAGCCAACGATTGCGACTTAAAGTATAAAGCAAGTCAGAATCAAAGACTATTAGTTGAACTTACTTTAATGCAATTATCCTCTATCACTTTTGATGGAGAAAAAAAAAACAATAAACCCTACATAATTGCATCGCTTCATTTTAATACAGGTGTAGTTTCAAAACCAATTTTTATTCCTAAAGCTGAAAAAAAATTAGCTGTAATTTCTTCAATAAAAAAGACTGAAACACTTAAAGATGAATTTATTAAACCTATTTTAAGAAATACTAATAGACGAACTTCTTCCCTTTCTCTTAACAGTATTAATTTAAAAAAAGAATTAGAAATAATTGAAGTTGAATTTGAAGAAGTTGAAGGTTTGCCAACAGATGAATTTTTAGAAAATAAGGCTGTACATCTTTGGAAACAATATGCTGAAAAATTAGAAGAACAAGGTAAAAAAAGCGTAGCTTCAATATTAAATGCCAGCAAACCAAACATTAAAGGAAATGAATTCCATTTTGAATTACCAAATACTTTAATGAAAGATCAATTAGATAGAGCTAAAGGACCTTTATTAAAATATTTACGTGAAAACTTAAATAACTTTAAAATTGATCTTGTTATAGATGTTAATGAAGAAGTTACCAAAAAATACGCTTACACACCACAAGAAAAATACGAAAAATTAAAAGAGAAAAATAGCGCTTTAGAATTGTTAAGAAAAACTTTTGATTTAGATATTTAAGCATTGTTATTGAATTTCAATTAGTATATTAGCCATAAAAACTACTTACCCTTGGATATAAAATTACTAATAACCTTTTTAATAGGCTTTTTAATAGTTGCTATTGCAGCCAATGAAATTGCTAAAGTTTTTCAAAAAATAAAGTTTCCTCTTATTACTGGGCTTATTATTACAGGTATTATTGCAGGTTCTTCTGTTCTTAATTTTATAAACCCAAAAGCATTAAAAGAACTTTACTTTTTAAATGAAATAGCATTGGCAATTATTGCCTTTTCTGCTGGTTCAGAGTTGTATTTAAATGAATTACGAAGTAGAATACATAGCATTAAATGGATGACTATTGGTCAATTAATGATCACTTTTGTCATGAGTTCTATAGTCATTTATTTTATGGCAAATCAAATACCATTTATGGCAAATATGCCATCAACTCACCAAATAGCAGTATCTGTTTTATTCGCAACTATTTTTGTTGCAAGATCTCCTTCTTCAGCAATTGCAGTAATTAATGAAATGAGAGCTAATGGACCTTTCACTAAAACGGTTATGGGTGTTACCGTTGTAAAAGATGTATTGGTAATTATATTATTTGCAATTAGCTTAGCTGTAGCAAAAGCACTTATAAATGATGAACCCACGGACTTCTTCTTTTTTATCGTTTTATCTTTTGAATTATTAGCTTCTTTTGGTTTAGGTTATCTATTAGGCAAAATATTACAAGTTCCTTTTTTATCAAAAGCAGATACAAAAATAAAAGGATTTGCAGTACTATTAATTGGCTATAGTGTTTATTTATTCTCACATTTTGTAAGAGTAAAATCACTGGAAATGTATCATCATGAATTTGTTTTAGAGCCTTTACTAATATGCATTATTGGGAGTTTTTATTTAACAAATTACAGTAAACATCGTATTGAATTCTCTAAAACTTTAAAAGAAATAAGTCCCGTAATCTATATTGTATTTTTTACTTTAACAGGAGCTTCATTATCGCTTCAAACATTAATGAGTGTTTTTGGAATAGCAGTTGCGCTTTTCTTTTTACGATTAGTAACTATGTTTTTTGGAGGAATATTTGGTGTTTATGCCGCAAACGATTTTAAAAAATATGCGCTAATTGCCTGGATGCCTTATTTAACACAAGCAGGAGTCGCTTTGGGTTTAGCGACTATAATATCGCAAGAATTTCCCATTTGGGGACATCAATTTGAAGCTATCATAATTGCAATTATCGTCTTAAATCAATTAGTAGGTCCACCCCTATTTAAATGGGCGCTTAATTATGTTAAAGAAAGCCATTTACGTGCTAAAGTCAAAAAATTTGAGGGCACACAAGATGCTGTAATTTTTGGATTAGAAAATCAATCTATTGCACTAGCAAAGCAATTGCAAAGAAACAAATGGGAAGTTAGAATTGTAAATACTGAAGAAAAAAACAGAAATAATGTTGATAACATTCAGATAATTGATGCATTAAAAATAATAAGCTTAACTGCTTTAAAAAAGTTAAAATTAGAAAAAACAGAAGCCATCGTTTTAATGCTTTCTGATGAAGATAATTACAAAATTGCTGAACTAATTTATGAGAATATTGGAACAAAAGATGTAATTGTTAGACTAAATGAACGTGCTAATTTCGAAAAATTTCACAAACTGGGTGCTTTAATTATTGAGCCTTCAACAGCAATTGTAAGTTTATTAGATCACTTTGTTCGATCTCCAGGTGCTACATCATTATTATTGGGTATGGATGATGGACAAGATACTATAGATATTGAAGTAAGAAATCAAGATATCCATGGAATACGTTTACGAGAATTAAGACTACCATCAGATGTATTGGTACTTTCAGTAAAAAGAAAAGGGCAACTTATTGTTTCTCACGGATATACACGTTTAAGATTAGGAGATATTATAACAATGGTTGGATCTGAAATTAGTTTAGACGAAATTAAATTTAAATTTGATACATAATGCTAGGTTTAAAACTTCCAACAGACCCACGTTGGGTTAACATTGCCGAAAAAAATATTGATGAAATTTTAATAGATCACGCTCATTGTGAATTAAAAGCGGCTTCAACTGCTAATTCATTAATTATGAGTTTCCCTGAATATTCAGATTTGGTAACAGAAATGGTTTCCATAGTAAAAGAAGAAATGAGTCATTTTAGGATGGTACACGAACGACTTTTAAAAAGAGGTATTAAATTGGGAAGAGATCGAAAAGATTTATATGTACATGATTTATTAACTTTTTTCCCAAAAGGAGGCAGCAGAACAACACAATTGGTTCATCGTTTATTATATGCTGCACTTATTGAAGCTAGAAGTTGCGAACGTTTTAGATTACTTTCTGAAAACATACAAGACAAAGAGCTCGCTAAATTTTACAGAGATTTAATGGTCTCAGAAGCTAACCATTATGTGTTATTTTTAAATTTTGCCCGTGAGTTTGGCGAACGAAAAGAAGTAGATAAAAAATGGAATGATTTATTAGAATATGAAGCTGAATTGATGAAAAATTTAGGAACCTCAGAAACTATTCACGGATAATATAAATATGTTTAGTAAAGAAGAATCAGCATTGCTTAGAAAAGATTTCTGGACAAGTTTTGGAAAATCTTTTCCAAGAAAATGGATATTATATAACACTCAAATTAAAGATTTTAGCTTCAAGTTTGTAGCTGATAAAAAACAAGCTTTGGTTTGTTTGGATATTGAATCGTTTGATAGAAATAAAAATAAACTGCTTTTTGACCAAGTTTTAGAATTAAAAAGCAATTTAACCGAAGATTATTTACCAGATGTTATTTTTGATGAACTCTATTTATTGGAAAACGGTAAAATTATTCATAGAATATACGTAAAATATAATGGCGAATTTAATATTCACAATAAAGAAACTTGGCAAGGTGCATATCTATTTTTTAATGAAGCTATGAATCAGTTTGAGTTATTTTATGAAGATTTTGAAGATTTTATAAAACAAGCCATTTATAATTAATTTTAAGTGGTGAGTTTTTAGTTATTAGTATAAACTTTTCAACTTTCAACTCTTAAAAATAGTTTACTTTTGTACTATGATACTAAATGATACCATCATTGCATTAGCTACTTCATCGGGTGTTGGAGCCATTGCTGTTATACGTTTATCAGGTGAAAATTCCATTAAAATTGTGAATCAATTTTTTAAATCTAAATTTGGAAACAAAGATTTAAACAATGTAAAATCTCACACCATTCATTTAGGAAATATTATTGAGAGTGGCTATGTTATTGATGAAGTTTTAGTATCAGTTTTTAAAAACCCTCACTCCTACACAGGTGAAAATGTGGTTGAAATTAGTTGCCATGGCTCTATTTATATTCAACAAGAAATATTACAGCTTTTTATAAAAAACAGTGTTAGAAATGCTAACCCAGGTGAATTTACGTTGCGTGCTTTTTTAAATGGGAAAATGGATTTAAGTCAGGCTGAAGCAGTTGCTGATTTAATTTCTTCTAATTCAGCAGCTTCACATCAAGTAGCAATGCAACAAATGCGTGGTGGATTTAGTGATGAAATTCAAAATTTACGTCAACAATTATTAAATTTTGCAAGTTTAATAGAATTAGAACTCGACTTTGCCGAGGAAGATGTTGAATTTGCTGATAGAACTGAATTTAATAATTTAATTTCAAAAATAAGCAACGTTTTAAAACGATTAATTGATTCTTTTGCTTTAGGAAACGTATTAAAAAACGGAATTCCTGTAGCAATTGTTGGGGAACCAAATGTTGGAAAATCTACTTTACTAAATGCTTTGTTGAATGAAGAAAAAGCAATTGTTAGCCATATTGAAGGAACCACAAGAGATGCTATAGAAGATGAACTTATTATTGACGGTGTAGCATACCGTTTTATAGATACTGCTGGAATTAGAAAAACAGAAGACTTTGTTGAAAATATTGGAATCAAAAAAACATTCGAAAATATAGAAAGAGCACAATTGGTACTTCATTTATTTGATGCTTCAAAAATCAAGTCGCTTCAAGATAATATTTCAGAATTAGAAAATAAATATCCATCCAAAAGAATTCTTACTATTATAAATAAGGTTGACTTACTTTCTGACGATGAAATTTTAAAACTTAAATCCCAATATTCAAATTTGATAATATTGTCAGCAAAGCAAAAAACTGGCATTCATGAATTAACAACTACGCTTACAAATTTAGCCAATAAGGGTGCTTTAAGTAATAATGAAACTATTGTAAGTAATTCTCGCCATTTTGAAGCCTTAAACAATGCTTTAAACGCTATTAGTGAGGTGCAAAAAGGTATTGAAAATAATATTAGTACTGATCTTTTTTCAATTGATGTACGTCAGGCTTTATTCAATTTAGGTGAAATTACTGGCGAAGTAACTACCGAAGATTTATTAGGTAATATTTTCGCTAATTTCTGTATCGGAAAATAATTGATAATCATGTATTTATGTTTATTTATCAACTTGATTTCCCAAAACCGTCCCTCTAATAAATCTTTATAAGATTGTTTCATCTTATTCTATAAAAACGAAGAATTAATTAAGTCAAAAGCCTTATCCTTTTGTTGCATAAATCTTTTGAAATTCCAATAAAATATTCTGAAGGTGATTAACAAATCATTTGCTACATAAATATAATTGTAATATGCTTTGTCTTCTTTATATTAAACATTGTATTAATTATGGTTAAATACTATAAAATTTATAACAAAAACATTAAAAAAAACAGTAAAATAAACATAACTGCATTGCATAATTTATGAATTTTAAAAAGTGTTTAATTTTATTCAACCTATCTCCTATACTCATTGTCTTCCAATATTCTTACAAATTTAAAAATGAAAAAAAATCTACTTTTAAATGGTAACAAAATTAGTTTTGATGATGCGTTTGACATAATAATTTTGGTTAGTTAATTTTAACCATTTTTTAATCGAATGAATTGATTAGATATTCATTCGATTAAAAAATCTTTCTGTTAAATTAAATCAATTTTCAGATCAATCTATATTATATTGGAGCCTTTACATTGTGCATATAAAGCAAAATTTATACATTTATAACAATTATTTAATCTCGTACCAACTCTTTATAAGAAATAAATTAGGACATAATATCTTCATTGTTTTAATTTTTTGAAGCCACTAATGCAGTAAAAAAAATATAAATTAAACAACCTAGAGGAACTAAAAATCCTAACAATATACTTGTAGAATCTGCAACTAATCCCATTAATGGGGGTATGAATGCTCCTCCTACGATTGCCGTTACCATTAATCCACTTAATTCATTGGCTCTTTCTGGAAATTTATCAACTGTTATTGAAAATACTAATGGAAATATGTTAGCAAATCCTAAGCCAATCATAATAATACCTACATAAGCAATTATTGTATTTCCAAACAATAGTAATAAAACTCCAAGTATTGATAATATAACTGTAACAAATAAAAATTTGATAGGTTTAATTTTAGTTAATATTGCAGCTCCTAAGAATCTACCGATTAATATTGGCAAGAAAAATAATGCCCAACTTAACCATAAACTAAAGCCTTCTATTCCAAATTCTTCTTTTAACAAAATTGGAATTCCAGAACTCATTGAAACTTCTGCCCCAACATATACGAAAATAGCCAATACCATCATTAAAATATACTTATTTTTTAATAATGAAATACAACTTTTAAATGAAGCTGGGGATTCATCTTCATGTTTTACTTCCTCTACTTTTAATGTACTTGTCCAACCAAATGTAATTAATATTAAAACCGCATAAATTGGGAATAACAAAGTCCAGTCCATCCCTGCCATAGCTGCAAAAGGTGGTAATAAAAACCCTAATGAAGAACCTATTGCCTTTATAGACTGCCCTAATGATAAGTTACTTGAATAACGTCCTGGTAATGATATATCTCGCATTATGGGATTCCCAGAAACTTGCAAAACAGTTGCTCCAGCTCCTAATAATAATATTGAACCTAATATTACGTAGAATTTTGATTGTAAATCTACAGATACAGATTCAACTATAGGTCCATACATTCCTGATAATATTGGCATTAATAATCCAATAAACGCAATTAGCAAGCCAATTAACAATACTTTTTTCTTCCCTTTTCTATCTTGATAAATTCCCATTGGGATAGATATTATTCCAAACATTAAAAACCCACTAAAAGGTAATAATGTGGCTAAAAAATTAGTTAGTTCAAACGTGTCTTTTGCTAAACTTACCATTGGACCTACGACATCTCCAAAGCCCATACATAAAAAGGCTAAAAATATTGGAAACGTATTCACTTTCTTATTACTCATAATTAAATTGATTTTTTATTTAAATAAAGTAGCTGCTCCTAACATTGCCGCACTTTCTTTTAATGTTGAAACTTTAAATGGAATTTCTAATCCATTCCCTTTTAATTTACTGTATAATCTTGGTTTAAAAAAATCAAAAGCTTCTGCAATATTCCCACCCATTACAACTACTTCTGCATTAAATTTTTGCAAATATTCCCCTAAACAATTTGCTAAATTTTCCCCAAACTCACTAAATAAGTCTTTTGCTTGCTTATTCCCATTATTTGCTAATTCCGCAATTCGTCTAACACCCGTTACTTGTTCAGATGAAACTTCATTGAAACTATTAACAAACCAACGAGTTGAAAAATAATCATCTGCAATTCCTTCTTTAAAAGGCTTATCCCATAAATAACCTCCTTCTGGGACAGTTTTACCATCTTCAACAATCTGACCATTGTAAATAAATGACGATCCAAAACCTGTACCCAAAGTTATAGCTATCATTTTTTTACTCCCTTTTCCACTGCCATACCAAAAACTACCTAATGAAAAAGCTGAAGCGTCATTTACAAATCTTATTTGTTCTATTGACAATGATAAACTCTTAGACAAAGCTTCCTTCACATTTACATTTTTTAATTCAACAAATTTCAGATTAGAATTATCATATAGACCAATTCCATTTTCATAATCAAATGGACCTGGAATAGCCAATCCGACACCTAAAAATACTGATTCAATTGGTAAATTAATTTCACATTGCTTAATTGCATTTGTCCAAGCACCTATTAAAACCTCTTTGGATTCTGAATTATCAACTTTAATACTCACTAAAGTATTTTTAATAATTTCACCTGAATCTACATTTACCAAAGCACAACTTATATGACTGCCTCCAATATCACAACCAATTACAATATTCTGACTCATTTTATTATTTTTAAATTGCTATTATCTTTTAATTAAATTTATACTAACTTTCTCTCTCCATAAAAAGAAAACAGTTAATTTTCAAATACTTAATTTAAGTATTTAAAAAAAGAAGAACTAGGATAAACCAGTTCTTCTTAAAAAAAGCACAATAATTAATTCAACTTAATATCATTTACATCAATAAAAAAACGAAATAAAAATCTCATTAATAAATTATTTCGACCAACAGTAAATATTAGTAGATTAAAGTTCCTAAACCCTAAAATAATTATAAATCATTTACTTTTTTTATACTTAACCAACCTCCTTCATTATTGTTTGCTGGTGGATATATTATTTTCAAATTTAAATATTTGAAGTTTTTCATTATTATTTCCAACCAAAATTAATTGTTGATTTTTATCCAAAAGTAGTTTTAGTTTTTTAACATCTTTATTCACAAAAAAACCAGATTTATCATTGCTTATTGGCTCGAAATTATTATTACCATCACCCAATAATACTAATCCAGTTCCTGCATCATTTCTTGTTGTTTCTATTTCTGATACGAATAAATTACCTGCAATTATGAGGTCTAAATTTCCATCATAATTTAAATCTTGTACTATAATATCATTAATATTTGAAAACTGTGCTTGAATAGGTAATTGGGAAATCTTAAACTCACCTGACCCTAAATTTTCAATAAATGAAGATGCAAATGTTTGAACCTTTAAATACAAAGCTTCATCTAATTTTTTCTTCCCATAAACTTTATCAATTTCTAATGAAGCAAAAACATCATACTTTTTAAATTCTTTTTTTAATTTAGGAACTTGCTGAGAGGAACAAGAGAAACCTCTTAAAGGATAATGCTTTCCATAGTTATAATAACCCAAAACTATATCATTGCTTCCATTATCATCGAAATCTTCATAATACATATCAAAAGGGGTTTCTGTTGTTGCTTTATATTTATAATTAAGTCCTAAATTTCCAGCTACAAAATCCATATCACCATCGTTGTCAAAATCTCCTTGCTCTATACTAAACCACCAACCTTCAGAGTTATTAAAATTAACTATATCTTCTTTGATAAAATGGTTTTCTTCATTTTTAAAAATTGTTATAGGCATCCATTCTCCTACAATAACCAAATCTAGATCATTATCATTATCATAATCAGTCCAAATAGCATCTGTAACCATCCCAAGATTATTTAATTCTTCCGCTTTTTCATTAGTAACATTATATAAAATTCCCTCTCTATTTTCTAATAACTGGCTATCAACTGGGGTTGGGTAATTATGTGGATCTATACGTGCACCAATAAAAATATCAATATCACCATCTTTATCATAATCGGCAGCTTTAACAACACTTCCACTAATATTATTTGCCTGTATTAAATTTATTCCCTTTGAGAAAACACCATTCCCATTATTAATATATACTCTATCTTTATAGTTAATATCTTCCTTTTCATATTCATTCCCTCCACTTACTACATACAAATCTTTATCTCCATCACTATCTAAATCAAAAAATAACGCATCTAAATCCTCATTCATTTTATCAATTTCAAAAGATCCATTTTTTTGTAATTCAAATTCGCCCAATTCATTCTGAATAAATAATTCTCCAGAAGAACCCGAAGCACCACCAATAAAAACATCTTTAAGACCATCATTATTAACATCTTCAACAGCAAGTGCAGGTCCAAATTGAGACATTTTATGAGGTAATAAAACCTGATATTTAAAATCATCAAAACTGTTTTCTTTGTGCTGATAATTAATTTTATTGTTATGAACTAATTCTGTAAACAAAGTTTTATTAATTTTTGACTCTTCTTTTATAAAAAAATCATCTTCCATAAAGATTGTCAATAATTGATTCGCATTTACATCTTTTAGTTGAGTGCTTGTATTATTAGGCCAATTAATTAGAATTTCATCAACTTTTGCATTGTTTCCTATACCAAAATGGGCAATTGATTCACTTGTTGAATACACTCCTCTTACATTAGTTATTTCAATAACTTGTTGTTTATTTCCCGTTTTAATAGTAATTCTTGTGCCTAGAGTTGTTTTAAAGTTTTTGCTCTTTAACTCAATCCTTAAATAATTATTTTTTGAATTATTTTTATAAATAAAAGCATTATCATTTATATTATTTACTACTAAATCTAAATCACCGTCATTATCCAAATCTGCATAAGCAGCTCCATTTGAAAAAGATTTCTGATTTAATCCCCATTCTTCAGCAACTTTCTCAAAATTGAAATTTCCATTATTTTTAAACATGAAATTTGTCAACTGCTGAGAAGGTAATAAACTTAATGCTTTCTGTAAATCTAATATGTCCCAAATGGTTATAGCTCCTCCATTTGGGTTTTCTTTCACCCATTTATTAGCTGTTTCAGTTACAAAACTTCCCACAGCCTTTGATGCATCCGTATTTCGTATATCACGTAAAAGACCATTTGTTATATAAATATCTTTTTCGCCGTCATTATCAAAATCTGCTATTAAATTTGCCCAACTCCAATCCGTGGCGGCAAGATTAGCTAACTGAGCAATTTCACTAAACGTATTGTTTCCATTATTCAAATGAAAATTATTAAACATATATTGGTAATGACCTCCATTATTTACAATTTTCCAGAATGCGTCCGGATTCATTCCGCTCATATTAGATTTCAATCTAAAATTGTCTTCAGCAACCATATCTAACACAAAGACATCTAAAAAACCATCATTATTAATATCTGAAACATCAACACCCATACTATAATATGACATGTGATTTAAAGCACTATTTGCAATATTTGTAAATGTTCCATTTTGATTATTAATATACAAAGCATCAGGGACATAAAAATCATTAGATACATATAAATCCGTCCAACCATCATTATTTATATCACTTGCCGAAACTGCATTTGGGAAACCTGCTTGAAGTAATCCTGATTTTTCAGTAACATCTATAAAAAATTTACCCTTAACATTTTTGTATAATCTAGATGTGTATTTTGGTAATAATAATTCAGACCCCATATATTCAGAATAGCTTCCTGGATTTGGTGGTTGGTTTAATATAAATAAATCTAAAAAACCATCTTTATCAAAATCGAAAAAAGTTGCATGTCTTGTTCTCTCTGAATTATCAATACCAAACTCATTTGCCATTTCTTTAAAAATAGCGTTACCTTGATTGATGTATAATTTATTTTTTCTTAATTCAGGTTGATGATCATATAATTCTTTTGAAACATAAATATCTAATAATCCATCATTATTAACATCTGCAATTGTAACACCTGTAGACCAGCTCCCATCATTTATAATTCCAGAGGATTTTGTTATGTCATCAAATTCAAAATCTCCTTTGTTAAGATATAACTTATCATCAACTAAATTTCCCGCAAAATAAATATCTTTTAAACCATCATTATTAAAATCACCAATCCCAACACCTGCACCGCCATAAAAATTGGCATATTTTAATATATTATTATTTTTATCATCCTTAATTTGATTATTAAAATCAACACCTGATTTTTTAGAAGGAATTAAGGAAAATTGTTCACTATTTTGAGCATTTATCTCAAATAAAAAAGAAACAAGGAAAATACTAATATAATGAAGTTGAGAAATTCTAAATATTATTTTCATAAATCAAAAGTATAAAAAAAGGGAGGGCTAAACACCACTCCCTTTCTAATTAACCAAATTAAAATACAATACTAATTTATTTATTGTTTATCCCACCAAACTCTTGTTGTTAAAACATCAGCACCTTGATTTGCTTCTGCTTCTGCATAGTTAACTGGATTAGCTGTTTGTTCACTTGTTGGATATGTTAATCTTCTTGGAATGGTTCCATTAGTTTCATTACCTGGATAATTTGTAGGTGTTAAAACAGGAAAACCAATTCTTCTCCAGTTCGCAAATGTTTCGTATTCATTTAAGAATGTTGCTGCCCAATATTGATTCCCAATCATTTCTAATGCATTTGAAGCATTGAAAGGATTAGTGGTCAAATAACTAGTAATATCCGTATCTGAAATTACAGCCGCAGAACCATATAATGATAAATACTTCATTGCTGCAGTTACACCAGAATTATAATGTCCTGCGGTATCACCACCTGCTAACCCCCATCTAAAAGAAGCTTCTGCTAACATAAATTCTACTTCAGCATATGTTTGAAAAAACATAGGAGCATCTTCACCAGTAATTATACTTCTATTAGGCTCAGCATAAGCATTTGTATCTCCTTCTCCTGTGGCAGTTAATAATAAATCTGAATCTAAACCATTAGGTAGTCCTTTTAAATCAGCAGGCA
>NZ_JBFFOE010000053.1:0-18272 GCF_041562875.1 Lutibacter sp.
AAATAACAAATCATACATAGTTTAGTCTATAACTGTAGTTTTATAAACAGTACTCCAACCTTTCCAAACTTCATTTTCACTTAACGTTTCATTATGAAATAATGTAATAAAAGTCCCATTTACTTGTTTAACTGCTTCTTTTAATTCTAAAATTTTATGTAAACTTTGCTCAGGTGAAAGATTCAAATAATCTTTTAATGTAACATCCATAAAAGCAAATGGAAATATTTTTAAAGGTGTTTGAATTTCAAAATCTAAATCGTAAAAATAAAAAGGAGTACAAGTGCTTGCTCTAAAACCAGGCACTTTTGCATAACCCATAGTATAGTCTTCATTAATATCCAAATCTATTAAATTCTGGTAGGTTTCAGGAATACTTAATCGTAAATAATGATGACGTGAAAATGTAATAGGCATATTCACAATAGTTTCTAACCTTAATTTTTCCTTTTTCAACTTTCCCATATTTTTAAAAGTGAAATAAGATGGATGCAAACCTACTTTAGCATAATCAGCTACCGATTTTATAACCGACTTAAACTTAGTGTTTGACGATGAAATATTTTTATCAAAAGTAGTATAATCGCCTACTAAAAAGAAAAACAGGGTATTTACATTGTATTCATTTTTAATGTTTAAAAGTTCATTAAATGTATCAAATGGATCTTGTTTAAAATTAAAAATGGTTAACAATCTATGCCAAAAATTCAAAAATCTTAATTGTAAGATATCATTTATTAAACCACCAACCGTTCTAATTATTCCTTTATTTTTATAGGCATAAGCTACATCTATATCTATAGTTGAAATTAAATTAAATTCACGATCTTCATAGGTGTAATTTGGAAATTTTTCTTTTAATAATTCTAAAAACTTATAAGCCCAAATATCAATCACTGGTTTTTCTATAAACCCATTTTTAACAGCTAAACTCTCACCTGCAGGAAAACGTTCATGAATATCTTGCACATGGGGTAAATACTCTTCATATCTACTTATTAAGTAAAATCCTGCAGCAAAAATATCAAAAGGAATACTTGAACTTTCTCCTGCTGGAAAAAAACAAGAAACATCATCCCATTTTGATATATGTATATCTATGTCATTAATTCCTTGTTCAAATAATAAATCATGACTTCGAATAAAAAATTCCGACCCTAAAGCCGTTTTTGAATACGTTATTTTAGGACCATTATGTGCCACAAACTCGTTCACTTTAGTTGTAAAAACTACAGGGATTTGTAATATTCTAACAAAATAATGCTTAAATATATAGTTAAGCCGAGGCGTAATTTTATGTGTGTAAACTAATAACATTCAGGTTTTGGTATTGTTGTTAGCTAATGATTTATTTGAAACTAACGAATCTTATTTTACTAAAAATAATGACCAATAAGTAATTCGCAATTCAAAATTACAATATATTTTCATCGGCAAAGCTAAAATAAGCATTTTCCGTAATAATTATATGATCCAATACTTTTATATCTAATGTTTCGCCTGCTTGCTTCAATTTATTGGTAATTATCTTATCTGAATTACTAGCTTGTAATTTTCCAGAAGGGTGATTATGACATAAAATTAAGGCTGTAGCATAAATTTCAATTGCTTTTTTATACACCAATCTAACATCTACCAAAGTTCCTGTTAAACCTCCTTTGCTTAGTTGTTCTTTATAAAGAACTTTGTTAGAATTGTTTAAATAAACAACCCAAAATTCCTCGTGTTGTAATTCACCTATTAAAGGTTGCATCATATTAAATACAGCCGAGCTACTTGTGATTTTTGGTAATTCTAAGGCTTCCTCAAGCCTTCTTCTTCTTCCAAGTTCCAAAGCTGTTATTATTGAAATTGCTTTGGCATCACCAATACCTTTAAACTTTAGCAAATCTAAAACTGAAAGTTTTCCAAGTTTATTCAAATTATTATTAATAGAGGCCAAAATTCTTTTTGACAGCGCTACAGCACTTTCATTTCTACTGCCAGAACCAATTAAAATAGCAATTAATTCAGCATCTGACAAAGCTGCTTTTCCCTTTAAAAGTAATTTCTCCCGTGGCCTATCATCTTCAGCCCAAGACTTTATAGAAGTCATTGAATTTTCATAACCCATAAACAATTTTTTTATCAAAGATAAGAGTAATATCTTTGCTTCAAATATTTCAACTCATGAAAATTATAATTGTTGGTGCAGGAGACGTTGGTTTTCATTTAGCAAAACTACTTTCTTTTGAATCTCAAGATATCTATCTAATTGATATGAATGCTGAAAAGCTTGAATATGTTAGTAACCATATTGATGTGATAACGCTAAAAGGAGATGCAACTTCTGTAAAACTTTTGAAGAGTATTAATATAGATAAAGCAGATATTTTTTTAGCGGTTACTGAATCGCAAAACACCAATTTTACGTTAGCCGTAATTGCAAAAAAATTGGGAGCTAAAAAAACAATTGCTCGTATTTCTAATCATGAATTTTCTCAAACAACAGATATTGATTTTGCTGAAATAGGTATTGATGTTATGATTTCACCTGGAGAATTAGCTGCCGATGAAATTAGAATGTTAATAAATCAATCTGCATTTAATGACACTATAGAGTTTGAAAATGGAACACTAAATATTTTAGGAAGTACTTTAGAATATAATTCACCACTTATAAATTTAACCGTTCAAGAAGCTCGCGAAAAATTTAATAATATTGATTTTATTACCATTGCCATAAAACCTGAAAACAGCGGAGAAACTATTATTCCAAGAGGAAATACTGTTTATGGTGCAAACGATCAAATTTATTTTTCTACTCCTAAAGACCATATTAAAAAATTATATAAACTAATGGGCAAAACCCCATTTGGAGTAAAGGATATCATGATTTTAGGCGCCAGTAAAATAGGTGTAAAAGCTGCACGAAATTTATGTGATAGTAAATTTAACATTAAGCTAATTGAAATAAACAAAGAAAGAGCAAAAGATGTAGCTGAAAAATTGCCCGGCGCACTCATTATAAAAGGAGATGGTAGAAATGTTGAACTTTTAGAAGAAGAAAATATTTCACAAATGGATGCTTTTATAGCGGTTACTGGAAATTCAGAAACCAATATTATGTCGTGCTTGGTAGCAAAATCTAAAGGTGTTAAAAAAACAATTGCTTTGGTTGAAAATATGGATTATATCAATATTTCTCAAACCATTGGAATTGATACTTTAATTAATAAAAAATTATTAGCCGCAAGTGTCATTTTTAAACATGTACGTAAAGGTGAAGTATTAAAACTAGCCAATTTACATAATGTAGATGCTGAAGTATTAGAATTTAGAGTGAAAGAAAATTCACCTGTCACAAAAAAAATAATTAGGGATATTAAATTAACAAAAAAAGCTGTTTTTGCAGGTGTAATAAGAGATGGTATTGCAATGATGACTTTTGGAAATTTTCAAATATTAGCTGGTGATAAAGCTGTAGTTTTTTGTCTACCAGAAGCCATTCATACGGTTGAAAAATTATTTAACTAATTTATGAAAGGTATTAACACAAAGATAATTATTAGTTTTTTAGGATTAACCTCCATGCTTAATGGTGTATTTATGCTAATTGCTGTTCCTTTTAGCATTTATCACAATGAACCTGAACAGTGGGGAATTTTAAAAGCTGGTATTACCACTATATTATTAGGTTTCTTACTTTGGTTTTTTAATAGAAATGCACCAAAAAATTTACATAAAAAAGAAGGGTATTTAATTGTTACCTTAGGTTGGCTTATGCTTACTTTTACTGGTACTTTGCCTTATTTATTTACGGGTTCTATACCTAGTGTTACGAATGCGATTTTTGAAACAATATCTGGATATTCAACAACTGGCTCTTCCATTTTAACCGACATAGAATCCATGCCAAAAGGAATTTTATTTTGGCGAAGTGCAACACATTGGATTGGTGGTATGGGTATTATTGTGTTAACTGTAGCCATTTTGCCATTATTAGGAATTGGAGGTATGCAGCTTTTTATGGCTGAAGCACCAGGCCCTTCCGCCGATAAAATGCACCCCAGAATTACAGAAACAGCAAAAAGACTTTGGATTATCTATTTCTTATTAACTTTTACAGAGTTTTTCTTACTTAAAATTGCTGGTATGACTTGGTTTGACGCTATAAACCACGCTATGGCAACTATGAGTACTGGTGGATTTTCAACCAAAAATGCCAGTGTAGCTCATTATGATGCTTTTCCAATAATACAATACATTATCACTATTTTTATGTTTATTGCTGGTGCTAATTTTGTATTAACTTATTTTGCTTTAAAAGGAAGAATTAGCAAAGTTTTTAAAAGTGAAGAATTTAAGTATTATTTCTTTGGAACTATTGGTGTAACGCTGTTAATTACATTTTTAATTATCAATTTTCAAGACCCCAATTTGGGAACAAGCCTCACACATTCTAAACCATGGGGTGAAACTGAAAACGCTTTTAGACATGCTGCCTTTTCTGTTGTTTCAGTGCTAACAACAACAGGATTTGTATCAGCCGATTTTACCATGTATAACGGAATGGTTACAGCTATTATATTTTCGTTGTTTTTTATAGGGGGTTCGGCAGGTTCAACAAGTGGAGGTATTAAAATTGTGCGTCACATTATAATGATTAAAAGTAGTTTTTATGAATTCAAAAAATTATTACACCCTAACGCGATAATACCAGTTAGATATGATGGTGTTGGAGTACCTAAAACAATCATTTACAATATCTTATCTTTTTTTATATTGTACATGCTAATTTTTATTGTAAGTAGTGTATTGTTAACCTTTTTCGGATTAAATTTTGAGTCTGCAATGGGTGCAGCTGCTTCATCTTTAGGTAATATTGGTCCTGCAATTGGTTCTGTTAGCCCTGTAGATAATTTCGCCCATTTATCAATTCCAGCAAAGTGGTTTTGCTCCTTTTTAATGTTAATAGGAAGGTTAGAATTATTTACTGTATTAATTTTATTTACTCCATTTTTTTGGAGAAAAAACTAACTTACAAACCTAAAATTCTCTTACCATCTTCACTTACCATTGTTGTATTCCATTCAGGGTAAAACACAACATCAATGATTGTTGTAAAATCAGAATGTTGCTGTTTTATGGTTTCAATAATAGCTGTTTTTATTGTCTCTCCTAACGGACATGCAGGCGTTGAAAATGTCATTACTATATTAATTTTCTTGTTTCCATCATAATACAATTCATAAATTAATCCTAAATCAACTATATTAATTTCAATTTCAGGATCCATTACATTTTTAAGTAATTCTAAGGTTTCCAATTCAAATTGAGCAACTTCTTGTTTATTCATTCTCTTTTATTTTGACTTTGTGAAATATTATTTTTAATACGTTTATATTATACAATATTGCAACCGCTAAAAGTGAAAAACTTCCAATTTTAATTGCAATAAAATTCTTTATTATTAAACCTAAAGCAAGACTCAAAATACTCAGTACATATAAATAGAATTGAATTTTAGCTATTTTATTTGAATACAACTCTCTTGGCAATGGTGTTTTAGCTTTTCCAACTAAATTTTTATACTTTTCTAACCAAACAATAAAAGGAAGCGTTTTATAGGTTTGACCTAAAATCATGGTTGTTATAAATCCAAATATTATTGAAAAACCATAAAAAGTAGCTATTCTAAATAACAACTCATATTCAATTTTAAAAACAAGAAATAAAATTAAACTTACTAATATTGGCATTATAATACTTGCAATTGCAAGCATTGTATATTGCATTCCTACATCTAATTTTTTTCGAATTCTCTTTTTGTAAGATTCATAAATGAACGACATAAATGATATTACCCCAATAATAATTACAGCCCAACAAATAATTGTAAGCAAACTATTTGAAAATATGAACCAGTTTAATACTAAGCACAATAACCCAAAATTTATAGAAAAAAAAGAAACTACTAATTTTTCTTTTTTTAATTGGTGTGAAATTAAAAACATTGGTATTAATGTAGATCCAACGCCAATAATAAGCGACAAAAACCAACCAATGGTTCCCAATGAAGCGTGAATTTTCAAATAATGCAGATGAATTTCACTCAGAAAATTAAATTTAAAATTAAATGCAATTAGCGTCCCAACCAATTCAGTAATTACTAACCAAAAAATGGAGGCAATAATAAATTTTGATGAAATATTTTTATTTTCTGATTTTATATAGGATAAAATTACATTTATAATAAATAATAAAAGAGAGATAAACATAAATACTGAAGCATAGACAAGATGTGTTGTAAATGCACCAACCCAAAATGAATACGTTAAATATAAAACGCTTACTGCTGAAGTCCAAAAAGTGATTTTCGCTAATTTTTCACTATAAAGTGAAGTTTCAAAAACCACAGGAATCAGTTGGTAAAGTGCTCCAAAAACAATCATTGTTGCCCATCCTAAAACTGCCATATGAGTTATTGCAATAATCTTAGAATTAAAATATGCTTCCAATACATTCGTATCAGCTAAAATAATAAGTATTGCAACTATTAAAAAAGAGCATCCCCCAAATATGAAATGAGGAATTACAACACTACTATGAGGCGCATTATTTGTTTTTAAATCGCTCAATCTATTAAGCTTTAAAAATTAGTAATTGCAGATGATGATCACTTTTTTTATTGTACAAAATTTCAAAATTTCTTTCTTTTAATTCGGGTAATAAAAATTGGGGAACTTTCTTATGTTCAACAAATAAAGCATTCCCTATAGGCAATATTTCTAATTCTTCTAAAATAGTTGTCATTGGTTCTGGCATTTCTAAATCTCTAACATCAATTTGTTTTAATTTCCCAACAAATTGTTTAAATTTTTCATCAAAAGCTATGTTATTATTTTCTAATGAAAACTCATCTGAACTTTTCAATTCAGTAGTTTTCTTAAAATAGGTATGCACAATTCCTGCATCAGATTTGTCAGTCCGAGTTATATAACCTTCTCTTTTTAATTTATTAATTAAAGGAATAGGTTCAAAAGAATTTATAATTTCTAAGGTTTGCTTATTGCTTAGTTTGTTAACAATTTCCATAATTTCTTTAAAAGGGTCATTTCCTTTTGAAATTATTGGTCTAACGTCAAGACTTATTAAATTGTCATTGTTCATTTGTATATTGTTTTTTTAAAAAAATATTAATATTATTTCTTCACATGAAAAGTCAATCTCAAAAATTACTTTAAAAAATTTCTTATTGAAACTATCAAGTCATCACTTTAGAATTCTTAGAAATTCGTATTTAAACTTTTATGACCTTTTTATCTTTTTTCCAAATGTAAATACAAAAAAGATATTGACCTAATTTAGAATGATTGTAATTAAGGTGGTGTGACAAAAATCAGTAATGAGTAGTAAAATTATACTAATTCTTTAAATTTATTAAAATCTAATCCTCCATAATTGCCAGAACTCATTAAAAGTAATGCTGTATTTTCAAATTTTTGGCTGAATAAGAATTCTTTAAATTCGGTTGGATTGGTGTACACAATTAAATCTTCTCGTTCAAAAGCATTTTGAATTTGATCTACTGAAATTTTTTCCATCCTTTTTATTTCTAATGCTTCAGGAGAATAAAAGACCACAGCTTTATCTGCTTTATTTAAAGTTCCTTTGTATTCCTTCAAAAAATCAGCATTTAAACTGCTATACGTATGCAATTCTAAACATGCCAATACGGTTCTATCACTGTATTGATTTTTAACAGCATTGGTTGTGGCTTCAACTTTACTTGGTGAATGTGCAAAATCTTTAAAAATTACAGTCGTTTCATTTTCTGCAATTTTTTCTAATCGTTTGCTTGCACCTTTAAAACTGGAAATAGCTTCATAAAACTCATCTTCATCAACTCCCATATGTTGACAAATCCACTTAGCACCCGCCATATTCTGTAAATTATGCGCCCCAAAAAATTCTAACGGCATTTCACCTAGCGAAGTTTCTATAAAAGTAGTACCGTTTTCAATTGCATAATTTGGTGTAGAATATGGATATTTTTTTATGGAACTTGTAGCTTGTTCAACAACATTTTTTACCTCAGCATCTTCTTCATTATACACCATAATCCCACCATTGGTGAGTGAATTGGCAAAAATTAAAAACTGCTCTACATAATTTTGGTAGGTTGGAAAAACATTGATATGATCCCAAGCAATACCACTTATTAAAGCAATATTTGGTTTGTATAAATGAAATTTAGGCCTTCTATCTATTGGGCTCGATAAATATTCATCTCCTTCAAGTACCATAAACTCATTTTCAGAAGTTAAATGCACCATAGTTTCAAAACCTTCTAACTGAGCACCAACCATAAAATCAACTGGAATATTAAGATATTTAAACACATGTAAAATCATTGAGGTAATTGTAGTTTTACCATGAGATCCACCAATAACAACACGTGTTTTGTCTTTTGATTGTTCGTATAAAAATTCAGGGTATGAATATATTGTAAGCCCAAGTTCTTGTGCTTTCAACAATTCAGGATTGTCTGCTTTTGCATGCATTCCTAAAATAATAGCATCTAAATTAGTGGTGATTTTTTCTTCAAACCAACCAAAGTCTTTTGGCATTAATCCTTTCGCTTCCAATCTAGATTTTGAGGGTTCAAAAATCGCATCGTCACTTCCTGTAATTTTATATCCTTTTTGATATAAAGCCAATGCTAAATTATGCATAGCACTTCCTCCAACTGCAATAAAATGTATGTTCATTCTTTAATATTTTTCTAAATTCAAATGTATGTAAACTATTAAAAAGATAGAAAAACAAATAGCAATTATTTTAAAAACTATGCCTACAACTTATTTTTTAAAATAATCTTAAAAATAAAAATTTATTATTAAAGAATTTCTATATTTATAGGGTGATTACTTCCATTTAATAAATGAAGTAAAAAATAAAGATAATCAAACCCCATTTTTATGAAAAGAAAAATAAAATCAATTTCAAAATTATATTTATTTCTATCATTGTTTCTTACTCTTTTTGTTTTCCAATCATCTTTTTCACAGTGTGCAACGGGAGATGCCATTCAAGATTTTTGTGCAGTTGATAATAAAACTGTAGGTGATTTAATAATAATAGGTAATGAAATTGTATGGTTTGATGCTATTACAGGTGGTAATCAATACAATCCAGATTCAATTCTTTTAAGTGGCTCCTATTTCGCATACGATAATGCGCCAGATCCGAGTTGCACTGATACTTCTCGTTTTGAAGTAGTTGTTACTATTTATGGTACTGCACCAACAGATGTTAATGTATTTGTAGGAAAATGTGCAAGTGAAAATGCTAGAGTTTCAGACTTAACTGCAACTGCTACCATTGGGGGTGTTATTGAGTGGTACGACTCACAAAGTGGAGGAATTTTACTTTCAGTAACTAACCCTATTTTAGAAGATGGAGCAACTTATTGGGTTCAGCAAACTGAAAATGGCTGCACAAGTAATCGCTTACCTACAACGGTAACTATTATTAATCCACCTACTCCAACAATTGTTCAAAATCAATCCTTTTGTTCTTCAATCAATCCAACTATTTCAGATTTACAAGCAGCTGAGACAAATGTTTTATGGTATTCCTCTGAGTTTAGTACTAGTGCATTAAATCCTAGTACTCCACTAATTAATGGTGAAGATTATTGGGCTACACAAGTTATTTTTCCCTGTGAAAGTACTGTTAGAATTCAGGCTAATGTTATAATAGATACTGCCCCAAATGCAGGAACTAACGGTTCATATACAGAATGTGAAATAAATTTAGTAGATACAAACCTATTTTTATTATTGGGAGGAAGTCCTGAAACTACTGGTACTTGGACAACTCCTGACGGCTCTCCATATTCAGGAAATTTTATTGTAGGAACCGATTTAGAAGGTACTTATACTTACACCGTTCCTAGTACTTTAGGTGTTTGTACAGATGCAACTGCAACGGTTATTGTAACTATTTTAGAAGTTAATCCTCCAACTACTTTAGAAACAAATCAAACTTTTTGTGAAATTGACAACCCAACTATTGCCAATTTAAATGTAATAGGTACAGGAATTATTTGGTACGATTCTGAGACTTCAACAACACCTTTAAACTTAACTGATGCTTTAATTGATGGTGAAGATTACTGGGCATCTCAAACGGAAGCTTCTGGTTGTGAAAGTGCTTCAAGATTGGTAGTTACTGTAACAATAGAAAACCCACTACCTCCAACTACTTCAGAAATAACTCAAACGTTTTGTGAAATTGACAATCCAACTATAACTAATTTAAATGTAACTGGTGCTGGAATTATTTGGTACGACTCTGAAATTTCTACAATACCTTTAAACTTAACGGATGCTTTAATTGATGGTGAAGATTACTGGGCATCTCAAACGGAAGCTTCTGGTTGTGAAAGTGCTTCAAGATTGGTAGTTACTGTAACAATAGAAAACCCGCTACCTCCAACTACTTCGGAAGTAAATCAAACATTTTGTGTAATTGACAATCCAACTATTACTAATTTAAATGTGACTGGTGTTGGGATTATTTGGTACGACTCTGAAATTGCTACAACGCCTTTAAACTTAACGGATGCTTTAATTGATGGTGAAGATTATTGGGCATCTCAAACAGAAACTTCTGGTTGTGAAAGTGCAACAAGATTGAAAGTTACAGTTATAATTTTAGATTCGCTTCCTCCAACTACAACTGAAGCAACTCAAACATTTTGTGAAATTGACAATCCAACTATTGCTAATTTAAATGTAATAGGAGCTGGAATTGTTTGGTATGACTCTGAAATTGCTACAACACCTTTAAACTTAATGGATGCTTTAATTGATGGTGAAGATTATTGGGCATCTCAAACGGAAGCTTCTGGTTGTGAAAGTGCTACACGATTGGTAGTTACTGTAACTATTTTAGTTACACTTCCACCAACTACAACTGAAGCAACTCAAACATTTTGTGAAATTGACAATCCAACTATTGCTAATTTAAATGTAATAGGTGCTGGAATTATTTGGTACGATTCTGAAATTTCTACAACACCTTTAAACTTAAGTGATGCTTTAATTGATGGTGAAGATTACTGGGCATCTCAAACGGAAACTTCAGGCTGTGAAAGCGCTTCACGATTGGTTATAACAGTTATCATAGAAAACCCATTATCTCCATCTACTTCAGAAATAAATCAAACGTTTTGTGTAATTGACAATCCAACAATTGCTAATTTAAATGTAACTGGTACTGGAATTATTTGGTATGACTCTGAAAATTCTACAACACCTTTAAATTTAACGGATGCATTAATTGATAGCGAAGATTATTGGGCTTCTCAAACGGAAACTTCTGGGTGTGAAAGTGCTACAAGATTGGCAATTACTGTTACTATATTAGATTCACTTCCTCCTACAACTTCCGAAACAACTCAAACATTTTGTGAAATTGAAAATCCAACCGTAGCCAATTTAACTGCTTCTGGAACTGGAATTTTATGGTACGACTCTGAAACTTCTACAACGCCTTTAAACTTAACGGATGCTTTAATTAACGGTGAAGATTATTGGGCATCTCAAACGGAAGCTTCTGGTTGTGAAAGCGCTTCAAGATTGGTAATTGCTGTTACTATCTTAGTTACACTTCCGCCTACAACAACTGAAGCAACTCAAACATTTTGTATGATTGATTTTACACCAAACAATCCAACAATAGCGGATTTAAATGTAACAGGAAATAACGTAATCTGGTACAATTCTGAAACTTCTACAACACCTTTAAATTTAACAGATGTTTTAGTTGATGGTGAGGATTATTTTACATCCCAAACCGATGCGATAACTGGTTGTGAAAGTACATTGAGATTAGTTATAACCGTAATAATAATTAATCCTCCTACACCAACAACTACAGAAACAAATCAAAATTTTTGTTTAGCTGATAATCCAACTATTGCTAATTTAGCAGCCAACGGAGATACCATCATTTGGTATGATACTGAAACTGCTACAACACCATTAAATAGTGCCGATTTATTAGTTGATGGTGCAAATTATTGGGCTGCTAATGCTGACTCCACAACAGGCTGTGAAAGTATTTCACGATTGATGATTACAGTTACAATTAATGATATAGTTCCTGCAACAATCTCAACAGTTACTCAAAATTTTTGTGCTTCAGATTTACCAACTATAGCTAATTTACAGGCAACCGGAAATGAAATTATTTGGTTTGCATCTGAAACTGATACAACTCCATTAGTATCAACCGAATTATTAATTAATGGTGAGGATTATTGGGCTGCGCAGACAAACGCAACAACTAATTGTTCTAGTTCTACAAAGGTTGCTGTAAATGTAATTTTAACAGACCCTGGAACTCCTAATTTAATGCCATTAGGCAATGAATTTTGCAAAATAGATAAACCAACTGTTTCTAATTTACATGAAAATGTAGTTAGTAATAATGGTGGACTTATTGTATGGTATGATTTTTACCCAAATGGAAATACATTAAGCCTATCTGAGCTATTAGTTGATGGTGAAACTTATTATGCAGTAGAAACTGAAGATAATGGATGTTCTAGTATAAACCCATTAGAAGTTACTGTTACTTTAGAATCTTGTAGTCAATATGATGTTGAAATTTATGATGGGTTTTCACCTTCTGGAAATGGTATAAACGACACCTTTAAACTTGGAAATTTAAGAGATTTATATCCTGATTTTAAAGTAGAATTTTACAATCGTTGGGGCAGCTTGGTCTATACTGCAAATGCTTCTAAACCTGACTGGAATGGGTATTTAAATGGTAATGGAGAATTAGTTCCTGCTGGCGTTTATTATTTTGTAATCTATTTTAATAAAGATAACAGAAAACCTATGCAACGAAGATTATATTTAAGTCGCTAAAAAAAGAAATCCCATTAATAAAGCAAGAATGAAAAAAATACTAATAATATTCATTACACTTACAGCAACTACAATATTGTGGTCACAACAGGATGCTCAATACACGCAGTATATGTACAACATGAGTGTCATAAATCCAGCATATACAACAGATAATTTAGGAATTATTAATTTAGGTGCACTACACAGATCTCAATGGGTTGGTGTAGATGGAGCTCCAAAATCATCTAATATTTTTGTTCACACGCCAATTAATGAAAAAATTGAAGTCGGTTTTTCATTAATAAATGATAACATTGGTGATGTTGTTAACGAAAATAATTTATATGCAGATTTTGCGTATAAATTAAATTTAGAAGAATATGGTAATTTGTCATTTGGTTTAAAAGCCGGAGTTACTTTTTTTGATGTTAATTTTAATGGATTTGTATTAGAATCAGGCGATGTTTTTACTGATCCTGATTTTGCCAATAATATAAACAAAACTTATTTTAATATTGGCGCTGGTGCATATTACAATAAAGATAATTATTATGTTGGTTTATCAATTCCAAACATATTAAATGCTAAACATCTTGATAGAAATAATGGAAGATACCAAGGAACAGAACAACTGCACTTATTTTTAACCGGTGGTTACGTATTTGAAATTAATGACCTTTTTAAATTAAAACCTGCTTTTATGACAAAAGTTGTAAAAGGAGCTCCAATAACAGTAGACCTAACTGCAAATGTATTATATGATGATAAATTTGAATTTGGCTTAGGCTATAGATTTACCGATGCCTTTAGCGCTATGTTTAATGTTAGAGCAACTCCTGAATTACGAGTTGGTTATGCGTATGATCATACTGTTTCAAACCTTGGACCTTTTAGTTCTGGTTCTCATGAAATCTTTGTTTTATATGATTTCGATATTTTTAACCTAAACAAAGGATTTAATAAATCTCCAAGATTCTTTTAATAAATAAGGCTCTCAAAATGAAAAAAATACTAGTTACACTTATAATATTGCTATTTTCAACACAACTTTTACTTGCACAAAATTTAAGACGTGCAAATAATTTATTTGAAAAAAGAGCTTATGTTGAAGCTGCCGAATTATACTTAAATGAAGAGGTTAAAACCCAAGAAGTACATGAAAAATTAGCCGATTGTTATTATTTTAACAGCAAAATGGATGAAGCTGCTAAATGGTATAACATAACGCTAAAAATGTATAACGAAAGTGTTGATCCAATTTATTTCTATAGATATTCACAAGCTTTAAAAGGAATCAATAATTTTGAAGAAGCTGACAAATGGCTTGTAAAATATCAACAAAAAAAGCAATTAAATTCTTCTAATAACATTGGTACTTTAACTTTTTTTGAAACATTAAATAAAGAAATTAAAAGACCTTATATTTTACATCCTGTTTCAATAAATTCAATGGGGTCTGATTTTGGAGTTTCGGTTTTAGGCAATAAAATAATTTTTGCTTCAACAAGAAATGAGGGTCAATTATACGAATGGAACAATCAACCTTATTTAGATTTATTTGAAGGTGACATTGATAATTTAGGAACTATTTCTAATGTAATTCCTTTTTCAGAAAAAATAAATACCAAAATGCACGAATCCAATGCTGTATTTACTGCTGACGGAAAAACAATGTATTTTACCAGAAATAATTTTATTGAAGGGAAAAAAGGGAAAGACGAAAAGAAAATTACACATTTAAAAATTTACAAAGCGCAACTTATTGATAATGAATGGAGTAACATTATTGAATTACCTTTTAATAGTAACAATTATTCAACTGAGCATCCAGCTTTAAGTCCAGATGAGAAGAAACTTTATTTTGCTTCTGATATGCCAGGTTCTTATGGTTCTTTTGATTTATATGAAGTTGATATTAATAGCAACGGAACGTTTGGAATACCAAAAAATTTAGGACCAACAATTAATACAGAACAACGAGAACAGTTTCCATTTGTTAGCAGTAAAAACATACTTTATTTTGCTTCTGACGGGCATTTAGGGATGGGTGGTTTAGATATTTTTAAAAGTGAAATTTCTAACGCTGGTTTTTCTAAACCAATTAATTTAAGTTCTGTAATTAACAGTCCGTCTGATGATTTTTCTTTTATTATTAATGAAGAAAATGAAACAGGATATTTCTCTTCAAATAGAGCTGGAGGCATTGGAGACGATGATATTTATAGATTTACGCAAGTAAAACAGTACTTTGTTCAAGGATTGGTTCAAAATAAAAATAATTTAGAGTTACTTACAGGATCATTAGTTACTTTATTTGATGATAAAAACAACGTAATTGATGATATGATTGTAGGTAATGATGCTGCTTATTCTTTTGAAATTGAAAATAATAAAAATTATAAAATAAGAGGAACCAGAAAATTTTACAATCCATACGAAGTATCATTTTCTACAGATAATAAAGGAGAGGTTGATAAAAATATTTTATTATTATTAGAATCTTATGACGATGCGGAAAAAGCTATTGTTACAGAAAACGAAAAAATTCAAATTAAAATTAACCCGATTTATTTTGATTTTAACAAGTGGAATATCCGTTCAGATGCAGCGCTTGAATTAGAAAATGTAGTAGTTATTTTAAAAAAATATCCTGAAATGGTTATTGAAATTGGTGCGCATACAGATTGTAGAGGTAGTGAAAATTACAACCTTAGTTTATCTCATAAACGCGCAAAATCTGTTCGCGAGTACTTAGTAAGCCAAGGTGTTAATAATGATAATGTTAAGTCTGTTGGTTATGGAGAAATGCAACCTCTTAACAAATGTATTAAATCTGGCATTTGCAAAGAAGATGAATACGATATAAATAGACGATGTGAATTTGTTATAATTAATTAAATTATTAAAGAAACCGTATTAATCAAAAATCAGTCACTTTAAAAACAAGTTGACTCTATTCAAACTAATTTTAGGTATAACTTTTGCTATATTTATTATATTAAAATTCTACCTATGAAAAATACAGTCCTTTCAGTAATAACTATCTTCCTTTTATCAATTAGCCTATTTTCCCAAGATAATAGGATTGAATATGGTAAATTATGGAATCAAGTTGAAAAATTTGAATTAGACAACTTACCAAAATCTGCCTTAGCAATTGTAGATATTATTTTTGAAAAAGCAAAAAAAGAAGACAGTACTTCACAAACCACAAAAGCATTACTCTACAAATCTAAATTTGTGATGACTTTAGAAGAGGAAGCGCAATTAAAAATTATAAATTTATTTAAAGATGAAATTGTAATTTCTAAATTTCCTACAAAAAATATTTTGGAAAGTGTTTTAGCAAATTTATATTGGCAATATTTTCAACAAAACAGGTGGCAATTTTATAATAGAACCAAAACCAGTGAAAAAGTAGATGAAACCGATTTTAGAACTTGGGATTTGCAAACACTTTTTAATGAAATTCATGTACATTTTCAAAACTCTCTTAAAAACGGATTAGTATCACAATTAACTGATTTAAAAGAATTTAATGATATTTTGAATTTACAAAAAGATTCAAAAATATACAGACCAACACTATTTGATTTTTTATCGCATAATTGCCTAGATTTTTACAAAACAAACGAAACTAGTATTACAAAACCTTCCTACGCTTTTGATATTAATGAGGTGAAATTATTAGACAACTTCAAAGAATTTTCTACAGTTGATCTTGAAACAAAAGATAGTTTATCACTTCAATTTAATGCTTTAAAAATTTATCAAAAATTAGTTCAATTTCACCAAAGCACGCAAAATATGGATGCTTTAATTATGGTTGATTTAGAACGACTTCAATTTGTAAAACAAAACGCAATTTTTGAAAATAAAGACGCTATTTACTTAAAAGCATTGATCAATTTTAAAAATGAAGTAAGTCCGTTTGAGGCTTCAACATTAATAGATTTTAAAATAGCAACTGTTTATTATAACGAAGGAAATAATTACAATAGAGCAACAACGCCTGAAAACCAATTTAAAAAAGCCAAAGCAATTGAAATTTGTAATAGTGCAATTAACGCATATCCGAAAAGTATAGGAGCCGAAAAATGTAAAGCATTAAAACAACAAATTTTAAACAAAACACTTCAAATAACTGCTGAAAAATACCTTTCTATCAATACCTATAGTAAAGTATTGGTTTCTTATAAAAATATTGAAAAATTATATTTCACAATATATAAGATTTCAAATGTTGAAAAAGAACAATTTTATAAAATATATAATGATGAAGAGAAAACAAATTTTATAAAAAAACTTCAAATTGTAAATCAATTTAACACAACACTTAAAACTGAAAACGATTATCAACAACACAGTTCAGAAATTGTAATTCCACAATTGACGAATGGTAATTATTTAATTTTTACATCGCCGTTTAACGAAATAAACCCTCAAAGTACGTACGCGACCAAAATACTACAAGTTACGGATATTGTACTGATTGAAACTATTAATAATGGAATTTACACCTACCAAACAGTAAATAGAAACAATGGGAAACCATTGGTTGGTGCCACTATTCATTTAAAAAATAATTATACTGGCAAATATAATTTACCGTTAAATAAAACCTTAAAAACAGATAAATTTGGACAGGCTAGTATTTATTTAACCAAAGGCAGAAATAATGTTGTTGCAACAGTAACTTATAAAAATGACAAAACAACTTTTGGTGATTTATACTTGTATCCAACACGCAAAAGTGATAATCTTGAAGAAGAATCTATTGAAATTAAACCTTTTGTGTTTACAGACAGAAGTATTTATAGACCTGGACAAACAGTATATTTTAAAGGAATATTCATAAAAAAGCAAGGTGATAAAACAACACTTTTAACCAATGAATTTGTTGAAATCACGTTAGAAGATCCAAACGGACAATTGGTAAAAAAACTTGATTTAAAATTAAATGAATATGGCTCAGTTTCAGGTGAATTTATATTACCAAATAGTGGCTTAACTGGAGAATACACCATAAATGTAGATGAAAGTTCTGAGCACGATAGTAATTTTTATGACAACGCAGACTATAATTTTGACTATGATTACGATGTAACTATTCAAGTTGAAGAATACAAACGACCAAAATTTGAAACATCATTTAAACCTGTTACAGAAACATTTAAATTAAATGATACAATTACTGTTGAAGGAACTGCCAATGCTTTTGCAGGTAGTAACATTAGCAATGGTAAAGTTGTATATCGTGTTGTTAGAACAGCTCAATACCCAAAATGGTTTGGTTGGTATTCCAGAAATATGTACCAATCGCAACAATTAGAAATTACAAATGGCGAAACCACAACTGAC
>NZ_JBFFOE010000054.1:0-18076 GCF_041562875.1 Lutibacter sp.
CTATTTACTTCTTTCTTCAAGGTCTTTTCTGAATTTTTCAAAAGTAAAATCACTCATTTTTTTGTTTTTGTATCTGTGGTAAATAAATAAAGGCATTAAAACAAAAGCAAGCGTTAACACACTAATGCCAATAATAATTTCACCATTAGTATCACCGTTAGATTTAATATAAAATCCATAAACTAACATCCCTATAACCAAAAACAAAATACTACTTAACAAAAATTTCATAAATAGATTCTAATAATAATAGCTGTAAAATTACAAAAAGTAATATATTTAAAGTGTTTTTAAACTTAGAATATGTCCAGATTTTTAATAGTACTATTAGTTTTATGTTTTATGAGTTGCAATACTAAAGAAGTTAAAATAAAAGAAATGCCAACTAAAAGTGAAAAAATAGTAATAGCACATAGAGGCGCGTCAGGATATTTACCTGAGCATACGCTACCTGCAAAAGCTATGGCGTATGGAATGAATGTTGATTTTATTGAGCAAGATATTGTGTTAAGTAAAGATAATGTACCAATTGTAATTCATGATATTCATTTAGAAACTGTTACCGATGTTGCAATTAAATTTCCTGATAGAAGTAGAGCTGATAAAAAATTTTATGTAATTGATTTTACTTTTGAAGAATTAAAACAATTGAATGTCTCAGAAAGGTTTGATCCAGCAACTAATGAAGCTATTTTTCCTAATAGATTTCCACTGTTTAAATCGAATTTTAAGATTCATTCTTTGCAAGATGAAATAGAATTAATTCAAGGATTGAATAAAAGTACAGGTAGAAATATTGGAATTTATCCTGAAGTAAAAGAACCTGAATTTCATCAAAAAGAAGGAAAAGATATTTCTAAAATAGTGTTGAATATTCTTATGGAATATGGTTACAAAACTAAAAACGACCATTGTATTTTACAATGTTTTAATGCCAAGGAATTGAAACGAATTAGAAATGAATTTAAAAGTGAACTTTTTTTGGTTCAACTAATAGAGTTTGAAGAAGAAGAATTGAGATTAGAAGAATTTGCTAAATATGCCGATGGAATTGGCCCATGGATTCAACAAATTATTAAAGGAAAAGGTGTCAATGGAAAATGGTTAATTTCAGATTTAGTTATCAATGCGCATAAAAACAACTTAAAAGTTCATGCATATACATTTAGAGCCGATCAATTGGGTGGTTTTGAAACTTTTGATGAATTACTAAACGTAGCTTTATATGAAGCAAATATTGATGGTGTTTTTACTGATTTCCCTGATAAAGTGGTTGGTTTTATAAATAAAAACTAAGCAGTAACATCAATTAATTTTCTTCGGTAAGCAGTTAATAACCTCGATTTAGAAATAAACCCGAAGTACTTACCATTTTTTAGTACTACTAAATTCCAAGCGCCACAACGTTTAAATTTATCTAAAATATCTTCAGCAGAATCCTTTTCATAATAAATAATATCTGACCCTGCGTGCATTAACGAATGTACTTTTACGGTGTCATATAATTCTTTATTAAACATAATTCCTCTTATATCGTTAACAGTAAGGATTCCTAGAAAATCATTTTCTTTACTCACAACAGGAAAATGATTACGGGACGATTTTACTACTGCAGTATTTACAACATCGCCTAGAGTCATTTCAGGATATAATAAAACAAAATTAGTTTCAATAAGTTTGTCTAAGTCTAATAACATTAGCACATTTCTGTCTTTATTATGCGTAAGAAGTTCACCTTTTTTAGCCAATTCATGAGCATAAATATTATGTGGAATAAATCTTTTTGTTACAATAAATGAAATGGAAGCAACAATCATTAAAGGAACAAATAATTCATAACCTCCTGTAATTTCGGCAATTAAAAATATAGCCGTTAGTGGAGCTTGTAAAATTCCCGCCATTAAACCTGCCATACCAACCATTGCAAAATTTGTTAATGATAATTGGTGACTAAATAAATTACTGTAATTTATGATAGTTGCAAAAACATAACCAGTAACGCTTCCTGTAAATAGTGTTGGAGCAAAAACACCACCAATACCACCAGCTCCAAAAGTGAAGGAAGTAGCAACTATTTTAAATAAAATTAAACCAACAAGTAGCGTTACAATCACCCAAATATTATCCGAAGCTGTGTGAAATATGTTAGATGTTATAACATTTGCGGTATTCCCTTTTAAAATACTATTAATTGTTTCATAACCTTCCCCAAAAAGAGGCGGAACGAAATACACAATAATTCCTAAGGAGAATCCTCCAATTAATAATTTTTTATAGGGATTTTCAATTTTTTTAAAAAACCCACCTATTGCAAAATAAACTTTACTAAAATAGATTGAAACAGCTGCTGATGAAACACCTAATAGTACATAAAATAAAACATCATTCAATTGAAATTTATCTTGCAAATTAAAGTGAAGTAAAACATCATCACCAAAAAAGAAATAGGATGTTAATACGGCTGTTATAGAAGCTAGTAATAAAGGAATCATAGATGCTAAGGTTAATTCTAAGCTGAAAATTTCAACAGCAAAAACAATAGCAGCAATAGGCGCTTTAAAAATAGAAGACATTGCACCTGCTGCTGCGGCACCAATTAGCAATGTTCTAGTAGTTTGATTTAAATGAAAAAAACGTGCAAAATTAGATCCTAATGCTGCACCTGTGGCAACAGTTGGCCCCTCAAGTCCAACAGATCCCCCAAAACCCACCGTTAGTGGAGCTGTAATTAAAGAAGCCCACATTTGATGACTTGGCATAATTCCTTTTTGCTTTGAAATAGCATATAAAGTTGAAGGTATACCATGACCTACTTTTTTTCTTATAAAATATTTTATAATAAGAAGCACTATTAACAAGCCTATAATTGGGAATATAAAATAAAATGCTTGATGAATTTCTTTAATAAATTTACCTTCTAATAATTGTTGAATAAAGTGAGTTAAATTTTTTAAGACAACAGCTCCAAGACCTGCTAACAAGCCAATAATTGCGCTTGCAATATTTGTAAATTGTTTATTAGAAATATTTTGGTATCTCCATTTTAGAAATTTTCTAAATAAAATTTTTGAACTTGTTGACATTTTTATTTTTATAAAAAGAATTTGCAAAAGTATTAAAATATTGCATTAAGAAATTTTTTCAGGACAATTTTTACAATATTTTTCTTTTTTCTTTTTGTATTTTTCGCAGCAGTCATTTTTCATCTCTTTGAAGGGTTTCTTTATTTGTTGAAACTTTTCAAAATCGTAATTAAAAATACCGGAAGTCTTTGAATTATCCACAAACTTAATTTAGAATGATTTTAAACAAAAGTACAAATACTTTGAAAATCAGCTAATAAAAATTTATTAATTTTTATTAGCTGATTTATATATTCTAAAAATTATTTTAGTAAAGACTAATTATTAAGAAGAAAAATGATATTAAATAATTAATCGGACACCACCTAATTCTTCAATTTTATATGGGAATTTATCTGTAGGAGAACCAATAAACATGAAATTAATTGGAATTTTCCATTTTTCAGAAAGCTCTTTTATTAGCTTAGGACTAAATTTACCATCAACTATCAAAAATTCAATAGCTATTTCAGGATATTCTCTTCCTAAAAAATCAACTTCTTGAGGTAGATTTTCAGGAATTACTTGACCCTTATCTAAAGCTAAAACAATTTTTATTTTTTTGGTATGTTCATTTTTTATAATATAAAGCATTACTTTATTAAGTGTTGCAATTCTATCACCTTTTGTAAAAAATACAAACTCTTGAGAATTAATAAGATTGATAGTTGCTAAAATATTTTTATCCATTTTAAAAACCATTTTACGTACAGGATCAAAAATAGTATGAATCGCATTCAATAAAAATGAAAGTAATAATGTTCTGTTTAACATTATTATTATAAATATTACCGACGGAATAAAATAGTCTAAAAACACTATTAAATTACTTGGAGAATCGTCTTTGGGTTCAGCTAAAATATTACCAGCAAGCGCCACTAAAACAGCTCCAATAGCAATTAAAATTGAAAACCAAGAGGCAGTTTCTGGTCTAGGAAGCGATTTTCTTTTTACTTTTAATAAAATATTCCCTATTCCAAATAATGCCATAACCGATAAAAATGAAATGGTATAAACCCCAGCTAATAATTTCACTTCTCCATTGGTTATTAATAATACAGAAACAGATAGTAAGAAAAACATAATGATGATTCTGTAGGAACTTCCGCCTTTGTTTTTCTTTAAGAAAAATTGCGGCATAACTCTATCTAAAGTCATACGTTCTAATAATCCTGAAACACCTACAAAACTTGTTAATACGGCTCCGCTTAATACTAAAAAAGCATCTACAGCAATTAAAGTTGCAATCCATTTTCCACCTACATAATGCCCCATTTCTATCAGTAATGTGTTTTGAAACCCATCACTTTGTAACACTGGAATTGTGAATAAAGCCAATGCGAAAATGGCCATTAAAGGGTTTATTACGCTTACAATTACCCACATATTTTTCAAAGTCTTTGGAAAAACTCCTTTTTCCTGTTCTTCAACAAAGTTTGCTGAGCTTTCAAAACCCGATACACCTAACATAGAAGCTGCGAAACCTAAAAATATGGCATTTGAAATGCTTCCACCAGCAATAGGAGAATACCAGTTTTGTAGAAATAAACCGCTTCCATTTTGGACTAAAAAATAGATGATGAATGCACTTAGAATAACTAATGATGTTAAATGAAATAGAAATATCCCAATAGCAACTTTTGCAGATTCCGTAATTCCTCCAATTGTTAGTATTGCAAAAAATAGCAATAAACCAATAGTTGAAATTATAATTGGCATGGAAGGAATTAAATGATGTAAATAGTGAATGGCTTCATTTCCAGAAATTACTGCCGTTGCCATATACGATAGTATGGTTAACGTAGCAGCAAAAGACGCCATTTTTTTACTAGTTGTATTTAATAAAGCGTTATAAGCACCACCGTTTAAAGGTAAGGCACCAACAACTTCACCGTAAATTTTTCTAAATAAAAATAAGACAACTGACACTATTAATAATGTAATCCAGGCATATTGGCCAGCAAAAGCAATTGCTAAAGCTGAAACATATAAAACAGATGAACTTATATCATTACCACAAATTGCTGTAGCAGCTAATTCATTTAATTTTTTATGAACTTTCTTTGTTTCCAATAGTTCTATTTTTTGATAAAAAAGCCTCGATTATTATTTATATCGAGGCTTTAATTATAAATTAATTTTTAAATTCAATTCTTTTAATTGGGTATCATCAATTTTAGAAGGGGCATCAATCATTACATCTCTACCGCTGTTATTTTTAGGAAAAGCAATAAAATCACGTATGGTTTCTTGTCCGCCTAAAATAGCAACCAATCTATCCAAACCAAATGCTAGTCCACCATGTGGAGGTGCACCATATTCAAAAGCATTCATTAGAAACCCAAATTGTTCTTTTGCTTGTTCTGGCGTAAAGCCTAAGTGATCAAACATTAAAGCTTGTGTAGCTTTATCATGGATACGAATAGAACCACCACCAATTTCGTTTCCATTTAATACCATATCATAGGCATTGGCGCGTACTTTTCCTGGATCTGTATCTAAAAGTGCCATATCTTCTGGTTTAGGAGATGTAAACGGATGATGCATTGCGTGGTAACGTTCACTTTCTTCATCCCATTCTAACAATGGAAAATCAATTACCCATAACGGTGCAAATTCGTTTGGTTTACGTAACCCTAAACGTGTTGCCAGTTCCATACGTAACGCGCTTAATTGTGTGCGAACTTTATCAGTATTTCCTGATAATATACAAATTAAATCACCTGGCTTTGCACCTGTAATTTTAGCCCATTTAGCTAAGTCTGCTTCGTCATAAAACTTATCAACAGATGATTTAAAAGAACCATCATCATTACATTTTACATACACCATTCCTAAAGCACCAACTTGTGGACGCTTTATCCATTCAATTAAATTATCAATTTCTTTTCTTGTGTATGAATTTCCACCAGGAACAGCAATACCAACTACTAATTCAGCATTGTTAAAAACGCTAAAATCTTTGTGTTTTGCAAACTCATTTAATTCTCCAAATTCCATTCCAAAACGAATATCGGGCTTATCATTTCCGTATTTTTTCATGGCTTCTTCATAAGTCATTCTTGGAAATTCAGCAACTTCAACACCGTTAATTTCTTTTAATAAATGACGGGTTAAACCTTCAAAAGTATTTAAAATATCTTCTTGTTCAACAAAAGCCATTTCACAATCTATTTGTGTGAATTCTGGTTGTCTGTCTGCACGTAAATCTTCATCCCTAAAACATTTTACAATTTGAAAATATTTATCCATTCCACCAACCATCAACAATTGTTTAAAAGTTTGAGGGGATTGTGGTAAAGCATAAAACTGACCGGAATTCATACGACTTGGTACTACAAAATCACGTGCACCTTCAGGAGTAGATTTTATTAAAACGGGTGTTTCAATTTCAATAAAACCTTTGTCAGATAAATATTTACGAACTTCAATAGCTACTTTATGACGAAATATTAAATTTTCTCTTACTGGAGTTCTTCTAATATCTAAATAACGATATTTCATTCTTAACTCATCTCCTCCATCGGTTTCATCTTCAATAGTAAAAGGAGGTACTAAAGATTTGTTCAAAATAGTTAATTCTTTTACTAAAATTTCAACTTCCCCAGTTGGCATATTACTGTTTTTTGAAACACGTTCTATTACTTCACCTTTCACCTGAATTACAAATTCACGACCTAACATTTTTGCTCTCTCCACCATTTCAATTGGCGTACGATCTCCATCAAAAATTAATTGTGTTATTCCGTAACGGTCACGTAAATCAACCCACACCATAAATCCTTTATCACGTGTTTTTTGCACCCAGCCTACTAAAGTAACTTCTTGGCCTATATTTGTTAATCGTAATTCTCCGTTTGAATGTGTTCTATACATTGTATGATTTTTATTAGAAAGTGCAAATTTAATGAATTAGTAGTTAGATTTATTAAATTATAAGTATTTTTTAGAGTCCGAATTAAAGGTTAAATTTGTTTAAACGGTTAAATGTTAATTCACTAATTATTAGATAAATGTTGAATCAAAAGAATACGTATTGGATTTTAACAATTTTTTATTTAGCTCGCTAATAATAACTGGCATATTCTATTTTGTGTTTTATGGTACGCTAGTCATATATTTTAAAAACTATGGATATTCAACGTATATCATTTATCCATTATCAATTGCTAAAATTACGGGTTCAATTGTAATTTTATATCATAAAAACAATTTTTAAGAGAATTGGCATACGCTGGCTTTTTTTTCAATTTTGTATTTGCCTTTTTTGCACATATAATGATTGGTGAATTTGATCCATTTCCAACAATTTTTCTAATACTCCTAATAACATCCTATTGTACGGGTAAAAAAATTCATCCTTAAGTTTAAATAAAATAGAAAAGTGTTGAAAAATTGAGACTTCTATTTTCAACACTTTTCTATTTAAAAACTTTGTATTTTAGCAAAATGATACCAATAAACATTTCAAACAAGTTTAAATTGTTTAACGAACATTGGACTCCAAAGAAAATAGGAGAATTGAACGGACAACAATTATTATTAGCTAAATTGAAAGGTGAATTTATTTGGCATACGCATGACAACGAAGATGAATTATTTTTAATTATTAAAGGTTGTTTGAAAATTGAATTTAGAGATAAAACTATTGAATTAAACGAGGGCGAAATTTTTATTATTCCAAAAGGTGTTGAACATAAACCAATTGCAGAGAATGAAGTTCATGTATTGTTATTTGAGCCATTAGCAATTAAACACACAGGAAATGTGATAAGTAATTTAACTGTTGAAACATTCCAAACTATATAGCAAATGAGCATGAAACAAATTGGATTAGAAATCAGAGACAATGTTTTAAAATACCAACAAAAAAACGCGATTTATTATAAAGAAGTTATTGGAAACACTTGGGTTGGAATTTCTTGGAACGAGCTTGGAAAACAAACTAAAAACTTATCAAAATCGTTGTTGAATTTTGGAATTAAAGAGCAAGAAAACGTAGGTATTTTTGCTGAAAATATGCCAGAATGGATTATTGCAGATATTTCTATAATAAGCATTAGAGCGGTAACCGTTCCAATTTATGCAACCAATTCTAAAAAGGAAGCTGAATATATTGTAAAAGATGCAGAAATAAGTGTACTCTTTGTTGGTGGTCAGGAAGAATATAATAAAGCTTTTGAAATTGCAAAATCTAACCAATGTTTAAAATTAATTGTTGCGGTAAACACAACTATTGTAATTCAAAAAGACAAGAACTCTATTTATTTAGCAGATTTTGTGAATGTTGAATTCCCTATAAGTATTGAAACGGAACTTCAAAAAAGATATTTTGAGAGTGAATTAAATGATTTAGCGAGTATTATTTATACTTCGGGTACAACTGGAGAGCCAAAAGGGGTAATGTTAGATCATAACAATTTTGCCGCTTCATTGGAGGCACACGATTATGAATTAAAAGTTTCAGACAAAGATTCTTCTTTAAGCTTTTTACCTTTAAGCCATATTTATGAGCGCAGTTGGGTGTTTTTCTGTTTACACGCAGGAATTGAAGTTTATTTCAACCAAAACCCTAAGTTAATTGCTGAGGTTTTAAAAGAAGTTAAACCTACTTTAATGTGTACAGTGCCTCGTATTTTTGAGAAAATTTTCGCTGCTATTCAAGATAAAAGAAAAGAAGCTTCTCCAACTAAAATGAAATTAGCGAGTTGGGCTTTAGGTATTGGTAATGATTATTACAATAACCATAAAAGATTAGAAAAAAAGGTTCCTTTTGCATTAAAAATGAAGCATAAAGTTGCAGATAAATTGGTACTTAGCAAATTGAGAGATGTTTTTGGCGGTCGCATTAAATTTATGCCTTGTGGTGGTGCTCCTTTGGCAGCAGATATGGTTTCTTTTTTCCACTCTTTTGGATTAAATATTAAATGTGGTTATGGTTTAACCGAAACTACAGCTACCGTTTCCTTGTTTGGGTATACCCATTTTGAATTTAATTCAGCCGGAAAAACAATTCATGGCGCTGAAATTAAAATAGGGGAGAATGAGGAAATTATGGTAAAAGGACCTGGTGTTATGAAAGGTTATTACAAAAAACCAGAGGCTACTGCTGAAGTTTTTAAAGATGGTTGGTTTTGCACAGGTGATGCAGGAAAAATGGATGCTGAAGGAAACTTGGTGATTACAGATAGAATTAAAGATTTAATGAAAACATCAGGAGGTAAATATATAGCTCCTCAAAAATTAGAAATGGCCTTAATTAACGATGCATTTATTGAGCAAATTGCGGTAATTGGCGATCAACAAAAATATGTAACCGCGTTGGCAGTTCCTAGTTTTGAAAACATAAAAAAGTATGCAATAGAGCATAAAATAGGTTTTAAGGATATTGAAGAATTAATCAATCATAATCAAATTAAAGATCTATTTGAAAAGCGTTTTGAAGAACTTCAAAAGGAATTTTCAAAGTTTGAAAAAATTAAAAAATTTACGCTATTACCTAAAGAATTTAGTATTGAAGCAGGTGAAATTACAGCTACTTTAAAACTAAAACGAAAAGTGATTCAGCAAAAATATAAAGAACTAATTGATAAGATGTATAAAGAATAATAGTTTACTTTTTTAAGATAAACATACCTTTAGCATAGCTAATATGTTATTTGTCTATTTTTTTTTAGCACTAATAGATTTTGTTGGATATTTATATTTTAATAAATAACACAATCTATTGATGAGTCTTTTTAAATTTAGAATTATACCAATTACAGTTTTATTGTTTTTTATTTCTGTAACATCATTTTCTCAACAAAAAACTGGAAATATTGTTGAGTATTTTGGGAAAGAAAAAATTAATGAAATAAGTGAAGGTAAATTATTACACGTTTTTAAAACAGGACTTTCAGTAAAAATCCAAAATTTATCATTTAATTCTTCATCATTTCCAAAAGATCCAGTATTCAAAAGATTTTTAATGAATTCTAATTTGAAAGTATCAAAAGGAGAAGTTTTTGATATCAATAGTACGGGAGATGAATTAAAATGGCAGGAGATAATTACAGATGAAACAAATACTTTTAATAATGAAAACTTACAATCTAGTTATGTGTATTTAACTTATAAATCTAGTTCTGAGCAAACAGTATTATTTGAGGCTTCGGGTCATTCATTGGTATTGATTAATGGATTACCACACGAAGGAGATCATTATGATTTTGGATGGAATTTAATTCCTGTAAAACTAAAGAAAGGATTGAATGTATTTGTTTTGAAAGTAGGTCGTTTTCCTAGAATTAGAGCAAGATTAATAAAACCTTCAAAACCAATTCAGTTTACATCAAGGGATCTAACAATGCCTGATATTTTGGTAGAAGAAACCAAAGATTATAAAGGAGCAATCAGAATTATAAATACTACAAATAATTGGGTTAAAAACTATACCATTACTTCTGATTTAGGCGGAAAAAAAGTGGAGACAATTGTTCCTGTTATTGCTCCAATGAGTGTGCGTAAAGTTCCTTTTTCTATTGCTTCTGTAAATAATGATGCGCAAAAGGGAAATATCGATTTACAACTACAATTAAAAAATAAGAGTAAGCATACTATTTCAATGCAAACTGTAAAGCTTCAGGTAAAAACAAAATTCAAACACCATAAAAAAACATTTATTAGTGATATAGATGGAAGTGTTCAATACTATAGTGTTGCGCCTTCAACAGATAAAGAATCGGTAAATCAAGCTTTATTCTTTTCAGTTCACGGAGCTTCTGTTGAAGCTGTAAATCAAGCAAATGCTTACCAACAAAAAGATTGGGGGAATGTTGTTGCACCCACAAATCGTCGTCCGTTTGGTTTTGCTTGGGAGGATTGGGGTAGATTGGATGCATTGGAAGTATTGGCAGATTCAAAAAATATTTTTCAACCAAATTCAGAAAAAATATACTTAACAGGGCATTCAATGGGAGGTCACGGAACTTGGTATTTAGGAGCTACTTATCCAGATTATTTTGCTTCAATTGCACCTTGTGCAGGTTATCCAGATTTGTTATTGTATAGAGATAGTTTTTTAGAAAAAACATTGGAATTACCTCAAGAAGAGTTGACGAAAAAAGGAATGACTCCTGAAGTTGTGAAACGTTTGAAAACACCCTACACACTTAATGAAGTTGAAAAATTGATAAAAAGAGCAGGAACTCCTAGCAGAACCTTAAAGTTAATTCGTAATTATTTGCATTATGGTGTTTATGTATTACACGGTGAAAAGGACAATGTAGTTCCAACATTTATAGCTAGAGATATGAGAAACCGTTTGGGAGCATTTCATAATGATTTCACCTATTATGAATATCCTGAAGGAACACATTGGTACGGAAACCATAGTCTAGATTGGTATAGAATTTTCGATTTCTTTAAAGAACGAGAACGCAGAAATTCAAATGATATTAAAAACTTAGAGTTTTATACAGGATCTCCTGGTGTATCGGCAACATCTAATTTTATTACAATTCATCAGCAGCAAAGACCTTTTGAAGTAAGTTCATTCAATTTTTCTAAAGATAATGGATTCTCAATAAAAACTGAGAATGTGGCAACTATTGAAGTTGATTTATCCAAGTTAAAAGATGATGTAAATACTATTAGTATTAATGGAAGTGAATTAAAAGTATTGGAAAAATCTAAAGTATTTATAAAAGAAATAGAAGGAGAGTTTAAATTATCAAAGGCACCTTCTTTAAAAGAAAAAGGTCCACATAGAAATGGTGGATTTAAAGATGCTTTTAGGCATAACATGGTTTTTGTTTATGCAACCAAAGGATCTAAAGTTGAAAATGAATGGTATTATAATAAAGCGAGATTTGATGCTGAAACTTTTTGGTATAGAGCCAATGGAACTATTGAAATTGTAAAGGATGTTAATTTTGATCCGAAAAAGTATGCTGATAGAAATGTAATTCTTTATGGAAATAAAGATAATAATTCAGCTTGGAAGAAATTACTTAAAAATAGTCCTATTCAGGTTGAAAATGGACTTGTTCAAATCGGAAATAAAAAGTTACAAGGAAATCAGTGGGGACTCTATTTTACAGTTCCAAGAGCTGATAGTGATATTGCATCTATTGGAGTTGTAACTGCAACAGGTTTTACAGGAATGAAAGCAGCATATATGAATCACTACCTTGTAAATGGGACTACCTTTCCAGATGTATTAGTGTTTGATGATAGTGTGCTTATGGATGGAGATGCAAAAGTAAAATGTGCTGGTTTCTTCGGAAATGATTGGTCTATTGAAAAAGGTGAATTTAAATGGAATTAGGTAAATTTTATCTCTTAAATAAAATTGTTTTATTTAAGTAAACAGCATTAACTTTGCATAGCTAATAATTAAATCTATCGCATTGGAATCAAAATTATATTTAGTACCAACACCCATTGGAAATTTAGAAGATATAACGCTAAGAGCAATCAGAGTTCTAAAAGAGGTTGATTTAATTTTAGCAGAAGATACACGTACAAGTGGTAAATTATTAAAACATTTTGAAATTGCAACACATATGCAAAGTCATCATATGCATAATGAGCATAGAATGGTTGAGAGAATTGTTGAACGAATTAAAAACGGAGAAACAGTAGCTTTAATTTCTGATGCTGGAACACCTGCAATATCAGATCCTGGGTTTTTATTAACACGTGCTTGTATAGAAAGTGGTATTGAAATTGAATGTTTACCAGGCGCAACAGCTTTTGTACCAGCTTTGGTTAATAGTGGTTTGCCAAATGATAAATTTATTTTTGAAGGATTCTTACCTGTAAAAAAAGGACGCCAAACACGTTTACAATTTTTAGCAGAAGAAACCAGAACTATGATTTTCTATGAATCTCCTCATAAATTATTAAAAACCTTAATAAATTTTGGAGAGTATTTTGGAGAAGACAGACCAATCTCTGTCTCAAGAGAACTAACCAAATTATACGAAGAAACTGTAAGAGGTTCCATTGCAGAAGTTATTCAGCATTTCATAAAAAAAGCACCAAAAGGTGAATTTGTAGTTGTAGTTGGAGGAAAAAAATAATAGTTAATTAATTTTTTTAGAAATGAATTATAGAACATTAGGAAAAACAGGACTTAAAATTTCAGAAATTAGCCTTGGAACTTGGCAGGTTGGCGGTAAATGGGGAAGTGAATTTAATCAAAAAAGTGCTGAAGAAATTATAAATACAGCTATTGATAATGGCGTTAATTTTATAGATACTGCTGATGTTTATAGCAATGGATTAAGTGAAAAAACTGTAGGTAAAATTGTACGCTCACGATCTGAAGATGTTTATATAGCAACTAAATGTGGTAGATTCTTAGACCCACATATAAATTCCGCTTACCAAGTTGCTATTTTAAGAAAATTTGTAGAAAATAGTTTATCTAATCTTGGAGTTGAACGTATAGATTTAATACAGTTACATTGCCCTCCAACTGAAGTTTATTATCGCCCTGAAATATTTGAGTTGTTTGATAAACTTATTGAAGAAGGTAAAATTAGAAACTATGGTGTAAGCGTTGCTAATGTTGAAGAAGCCTTAAAAGCTATAGAATATCCCAGAGTAAGTACAGTGCAGATAATTTTTAATATGTTTCGTCAGCGACCAAGTGAATTGTTTTTTAAAGAAGCTAAGGCTAAAAATGTGGGTATTATTGCGCGTGTTCCTTTAGCAAGTGGTTTGTTAACTGGTAAGTTTAATAAAACCTCTACTTTTTCAAATGACGATCATAGAAATTTTAATAGAGAAGGCGCTATTTTTGATAAGGGCGAAACTTTTTCAGGAATTGATTTTGAGTTAGGTTTAAAAGCAGTAGAAGAATTGAAAGAAATTTTTAAGGATCAAAGCTTGGTTCATAAAGCATTGCAGTGGATTTTGGCTTTTGAGGAGGTAAGTTGCATTATTCCGGGAGCTTCAAGCGTTTCCCAACTGCTGTCAAATTTAGATACCTTTTCTGCAACGCCACTTTTAGAAAGTGATATAGAAAAAGTAAATGCCATTTATAATAAATACATAAAAAAGGAAGTCCATCATTTGTGGTAGAAAATTATGCTTTTTTTATGAATACGATTTAGAATAAAATTATAGGGATGAAAGAATTGATTCGTAAAATTGAAGTTTTAGAAAAAGTTTCACAAGAATTGGAACCTACTTTTGAAGAAAGAAAAAAACTGAATAAACAAGTTATTGAGTTTGCCAATCAATTTATGGAAAACTTAGACAGTTATCCAGCATATGTTAAAGGAGAACCTTCAATTGAAAAGCTAACCATTAAACCTGATAAAAAAGATTTAAAAGAATTATTAGCTGATTTTAATTCAGAAGTTATTTTAAAAGGAATAAAACCAGCTTCTGGAAAACATTTGGGTTATGTTCCTGGTGGAGGTATTTATACAGCTGCATTAGCCGATTTTTTAGCAAGTGTTACCAATGAATATGCAGGAATGTATTATGCCTCACCTGGTGCGGTTGCTATTGAAAATGAGACACTAAATTGGATGAAATCTATTTTTGGTTTTCCAAAAGATGCAATTGGAAATTTAACATCAGGTGGTTCAATAGCAAATTTAATTGCTTTAACTGCCGCCAGAGATAAACATCAAATTAAGAATGAAAAAATCACAAAAAGTGTTCTTTATTTAAGTCCACAAGCACATCATTGCATTCATAAAGCCCTGCGGATTATTGGTTTGGAAGACGTGAAAGTTCAATTATTAGAATTGGATGCATTTTACAAGATAGATACAGTTAAACTAGCTAAAAAAATTAAAGAAGATATAACTAATGGTTTGAATCCTTTTATGATAATTGCTTCTGCTGGAACTACTGATACAGGAGCTATTGATCCTTTAGAGGAAATAGGTGAAATAGCGAAGAATCATAATTTATGGTATCATATTGATGCAGCTTATGGTGGTTTTTTTATGTTGGCAGAAAATAAAAAACACCTTTTTAAAGGAATAGAAATGGCTGATTCTTTGGTTGTTGATCCACATAAGGGACTATTTTTACCGTATGGAATTGGAGCTGTTTTGATAAAAGATAAAGAAGCTGTATTTCATTCTCATCACTATACTGCCGATTATATGCAAGATGCGAATGAAGCAAATATGCAAATAAACCCTTCTGATGTTTCTCCTGAATTAACGAAACATTTTAGAGGATTAAGACTTTGGTTACCACTACAAATTCACGGAATAGAGCCTTTTATTGCTAGTTTCAATGAAAAATTATTGCTGACTACATATTTTAGAGATCAATTAAAAGAATTGGGTTTTGAGCTAGGCCCTGAGCCAGATTTAACCATTAGTTACTTTTGGTATGCTTCAACAGAAATTGATGAAAACAAGTTTAATGAAAAGTTAGTAGAATTTATTCATACAAATGGGGATGTGTTTTTAAGCACCACTAAAATTAAAGGAAAATTTGTAATACGAATGGCAATTCTTTCAATTAGAACTAAAAAAGCAACTATTGATACAGCAATTAGAATGATTGAAAAATGTTTGATGCAAACTAAACTGTATTTTAAATACTAGTTGAGGTGAAATACCTTTACTTTTTTTAATAAAAAAGGGTAGTGAAATTAGTTCACTACCCTTTTTATAATTTAATTTTTTATAATAAAATTACAAGGTTTCTTTTAACCATTTGTAAAATTCTCGTTGCCAAACCAAACTATTTTGGTTGTCTAAAACCCAATGATTTTCTTCAGGGAAAAATAACAACTTACTTTTAATACCTTGTAATTGTGCTGCTTGAAATGCTGCTAATCCTTGTCCAATTGGTACTCTATAATCTATTCCTCCTTGAATAATTAAAATTGGAGTATCCCATTGTCCTACTTTTTCAGCAGGATTAAATTCGGTATAAGATTTCTGAGCAGCTGCATTATTTTTATCCCAATAAGCACCACCTAAATCAAAATTCACAAAAAATAATTCTTCAGTAGTTCCGTACATACTTCTCCAATCGTAAATACCATCGTGAGAAATAAAACTTTTAAATCTTCCTTCGTGAATGGCCGCTAAATAAAACACAGAATAACCACCATAACTCGCTCCAATAGCTCCTAATCTATTATTATCAACATATGGTTCTTTGGCTAATTCATCAATAGCAGATAAGTAATCTTGCATATTTTGTCCACCATAATCTTTACTAATTTGCTCATTCCATTCAACCCCATAACCAGGCATTCCTCTTCTGTTTGGAGCAACAATAATATAACCATTTGCAGCCATTAATTGAAAGTTCCATCGGAAAGAATAAAACTGACTTAAAGCTCCTTGTGGACCACCTTGGCAATATAATAATGTTGGATATTTTTTTGAAGGATCAAAGTTTGGAGGATAAATAACCCAAGTTAACATCTCTTTTCCATCGGTAGTTTTAATCATTCTTTTTTCAACATTTCCTAATTCAATAGAGTTGTAAGTAGCATCATTCGCAAATGTTAATTGTGACATTTCTCCGTTAGTTAAATTAACAGAATAAAGTTCAGATGCATGATTCATATCTCTACGGCTAACAACAGCAACGTTTTTTGTTTGTCCTACAATACTGCTAACATCAAATTGCCCGTTGGTAATTTGTTTTAGTGTGTTTGTTTTTTTTGAAGATGAAGGAATATCAATTTCAAATAATTGAACGGTTCCTAAAACTGGAGCAATAAAATAAATTTTCTCACCCTTATCTTGCCAAGTAAAACTGCTAACAGTTCCATCCCAAGCTGCTGTTAAATTAATAGATTCACCATTAATTTTTACAATAATATCATTTTTATCAGATTCATACCCATCTCTTCTCATTTGTAGCCAAGCTAACTGTCCTTTTGATGAAAATGAAGGGTTAGTATCATAACCTTTGTTTTCAGCAGTTAAATTAGTAGTGGTTTTTGATTCAAGATTGTATTCATAAATATCAGAATTAGTACTAATAGCATATGCAGCGCCGCTTAATTTTTTAGCTACATATAAAATACTTTTACTGTCAGGACTCCATAAATAATCTTCTGAGCCACCAAATGGTTTTTGTGGACAATCAAAAGGTTCTTCAGCCATAATATCAACAGGTTTACTGTCTTTTTTGACTTCGGCATACATAACGTGACTAAAAGCTCCATCTTCCCAAGTATCCCAATGACGATAATTAAGCTCGTCGTAAATTTTTACGTTTGAATTTGCAACATCATTATAATAATCTTGGCCTGTAACTTTTTTTAGTTTTACATCAGCTGTTGTAATTTGATAGTTTCCATCAGGAGAAATACTGCTGTCTGTTAATAAAGAACTATAGTCTGTAATTATTTGTGCTTCACCTCCTGTAATTGGGATTTGGTAGGTGGTTGATGTTTTGCTATTTGTTTCAATATTGAAATTTGAAACACTATAAATAAGGTGATTTCCATCTTTTGTTAATCCTTTTACTGAAACTTTATTCAGTTGAACCAACATTTCAGGTGTCATAACATTTTGAGCAACTAGCCCAGCAAATGTGAATGAAAATAGAATACTAAAAAATACTTTATGCATAATTTTATATTAATTATTAAGTTAAACTTACTTCACAAATTTATCATTTTAATTTTAACTTGAGAGTGTAATAAATTACACTTTAACATAATTTAAGTTCATAGAATTTAATATTTAAGAGTAATCTCAATGATATTTTAAAATGTAACAATATAAAAATCAATAAATTATAATTTATAAATAAAATTAATTATTTTTTTATAATAGTAAAGTTAGGTTGTTTGGATTAAACATTTGTTAATCGGGTACAAGTTAACTGACTGATTTAGATTAAAATATACATTTGAAATAGAAAAACAAACTAATGTTTAATTAAAAATTCCTTAATACAAATCTATATGAGCCTGTCAAAATAGTTTAACTAATTGATAAACAATGTGAACTTCGGCA
>NZ_JBFFOE010000055.1:0-17887 GCF_041562875.1 Lutibacter sp.
AAGTCGAAACTTCCTGTTTCTTTTATGAAAAGACTTCGGTAACTTTTTGAAATTGAAATAATCTTTCAAAAAACTTTTATTTCTAAAAATTAGAATAATAAATTAACCCTTCAAGAAGTATCTAGATCTTCCCATTATAATTAAATTGTTATATAACAATTAATTTTTTTAAAATACATTTAAAGCTAGTAAACCAAAGAACTTTTTTTTTATGATGTAAAATTATGCACTATTTAGAAAATTTAAAATGATGTACATCACAATTACCTATGATTGTTATCATTTATTATTTATTGCAATTATTTGAATAAGATGAAAGTTGAAATGTCTTTTCATAGGTAGCCAAAATCATATTCTTTGTTTTTTTATATTAATAGTTTAAAACCTATCAAGTTTTTTCAAAATGAAGATTTTATACCTAATTAAAAAAAATCTCTAGAAAACTTGTGCCAAAATAAATATCACAAAATAATGACTACTCAGATAAGAAAAACTTAATGATATCCGCAGTAGATACAATACCCTTTATTTGGTCTTTCTCTATAATTGGAATAGCATGGTGGCGTCCTTTTGCTAATACCTTTGCAACATCTTCAATAGTAGCATTAGTGGTTAAAGAATATGGGTACGGAGTCATGATATCTTTAACCTTCAGTTCCTTATAAACAATATTATCATCATTGATTCCTGCGCCTTTAATGTTATACATAAAGTCTATTAAACTAATCATACCAACCAACTTGTCGTTTTCAGTTACAGGAATATGATGATGAAATTCTTTTTTTTCATAAATATGTTTCACATCCAAAATGGATTGTTCAGGAGAAACACAAACAACATTTTTTGTCATAATTGTTGTAATTGAATCTGATTTCATGGCTTTGTTTTTAGTGTTGTTAACTCATTTTAAATTTACCATAACAATCTAACGTTGAAAATGATATTTCTCATTTCTAACTACATTATTTTATAATATATTTAATAGAGCATATAACTTATTAATTATGAAAACTAAAACAATTTTAGAACTACTTACTTTAAGCTCTAGCATGTACTTTTTAGCAAAAGAAAGTGAACTTTTTGAACGAATTAAAGAATTATCAGAAAAAGGAAAAGATGAAATTAATAAAATTGTTTCAGAATCTCAATTAGATGAAAATGGAAATGAATTAGAATTTGTTGATAAGGTAATTCTTAAAACTCATGAACTTAAGAAAGAATTAGATGAAAAAATTGAAGAACTTGTAATTAAGTTTTATAAAAAAATAAACATAGCACATTTAGATGAAATTAAAGCGCTAAATGAAAAGTTAGAAAAGGCTGATATGGCCATTGCATTATTGGAAGCTCGATTGAATAAGTTAGAAGTAAAATAAAATGGGAATTTTAACTGGTATTAGAAAAAATTTCAAATCTATCTCCAGATATAATCAAATTTTAAGAGTCTTATTAAAATATGGCTTTGAAGATTTGGTTTATTACTTGGACGAAAGGAAACAATATACATTTTTTCATAAACTAATTCCAAAAGCCTCCAGAAAACATGCGCTTTTATATACCAAATGGGCCAAAATGAGATTGGTATGTGAAGAACTTGGACCAACTTTTGTGAAGTTTGGACAAATATTAAGCAATCGCCCAGATTTAATCCCAATGGAATTAACTTTAGAGTTAGAAAAGCTTCAGGAAAATGTTCCTCCAATGTCTCAAAAAGAAGCTAGAAAAGTTGTAGAAACTGAATTAGAAGGTTCAGTTGAGGACTTGTTCGCTTGGTTTGAGCCAGAACCTTTTGCATCAGCATCAATGGCTCAGGTGCATAAAGTAACATTGCATTCAGGTAAGCGAGTAGCCTTAAAAGTACAACGATCTGGTATATTTGATATTATTGTTGAAGACATTAAAGTCATGTATAAAATCGCCGAAGTTTTAGAAAAAAGAATTCCTTCTATAAAAAGTTTTGACCCAGTTGGATTGGTTAAACATTTTGAATATTCCATACTAAAAGAACTCGATTTTATAAATGAGTCAATCAATGTAGAGCGTTTTTATAACAACCTTCAAAAAGATGAAACAATAGAACAGTTTGCCTATGCTCCAAAAGTATACAAAGAATTTACCACTTTAAAAATTTTGGCATTAGAGTTTATATCGGGTATAAAAATTGATAAAATACATGAATTAAACAAAAAGGGATTTGATACAAAAGTAATAGCTAAAAGGCTGGCAATTAGTTATTACAAACAAATATTCGAATACGGTTTTTTTCATGCTGATCCTCATCCTGGAAATTTATTAGTACTTCCAAATGGATATATTGCATATTTAGATTTTGGTATGATGGGTAGTATGTTACCAAGAGACATTAACATATTTGGAAAATTATTTATTGCCATTTCAAACAAAAATGTTAGAGAAATCATTAAAACACTTCAAAAACTTTCAAATACTGTTGTTATAGCAAATATGAGAGATTTAGAATTTGATATCAACGAATTTGTTGAGAAATATTATGTTAGAGATATTCATAAAAATGAAATGAGTACTATTCTGCTAGAACTTAAAGATATTATTATGAATCATGGTTTAAAAGTGCCAACTTATTTTTTCCTTTTTGCTCGATCATTAGTGACCCTTGAAGGTGTTATAGAAAAGTTAGATCCTGATTTTGAGCAATTAGAAATAGTACGTCCTTATTTAATAAAAAGTAGCAAAAGAAAATTTAACCCAATAATCATTGGAAAAAAGGTTGTGAACTCAATTATTGAATTAACCGATTACATGGAAGATTTTCCGGCAGATTTAAAAAATGCTATTAGAAGAATAAATTCAGGTCAAGTAAAAGTAGATTTAACACATAAAGGTATTGACCCTTTAAGATATACTTTGCGTCGCATAACAAAACAACTGATTACGGCCTCAATTATGGCTTCTTTAATAATAAGTGCTTCCCTTTTTATTATCTATGAAGTTCATCCATTATGGAAAAGTATTTCTATGATAGGTATTACTAGCTTTTTATTAGCTGTAATTTTAGGAATTAGAATGACTATAAATATTAGAAATAGTGATCGCAATCAATAATTCAAATAATAAAAATTATAAAAAAGTACAATTTTTCAATTGTACTTTTTTTAGTTTAAACTTAAATGCTAAGCCTTTGAAAAAGCTTTTTTGAAATGAGCAAATGCTTCTGAAATTTCGTTTTGAAAATGTTCTAGCTTGGTTTCTTCTTTTTCTTTTTTAGAAAATTTCACTTTTAGCTTATCAATAAATGAATTAAATTCTTCTTTTCCTTTTTCAAATGAACTTTCTGATTCTTTTTTGTCTTTTTTTAATTTTTGTTCCAAAATCTCTAACTGAATTTTAAATTGTTCCAATTCAATTAGTGTTAAGGCATACATTCTGTTTAAAGTTTCATTACTTTTAATTTTAACTTCAATTTCATGTATTGTTGAAAGCAATTGTTTTTTTTGCTTTTTAAAAACCTCTTTGGTTTCAGCTTTACCTAAAGCCAATTGTACACGAAGTTCATCAAACTTAGTATTAATTTCTTCAATTTTTACTTTAAGAACCTTTATTGTATGCTCACTATCGTGAATGAATAGGTTAAATTTCTTTTTAGTCTCTTCGTACTTGTCTAGTGCTTCTGCTTTACCTAAAGCAGTTTTAACTTGAAATTCTTCTAAATTAACAGCTGTTTTTCTTAGCGCCCTAATAACTTTATCAATAAAATGAATGTCTTGCTTATTTCCCATGATACTTAATATTTATAGTGAACTTAAATTTCAATTTAATTCTTTTTAAAAGCAATGAGCAATATCATTTTTAACAAGTATTTTAGATTAAAGAAATATTTACTAATATGATATTTCTTGTAAAATGAATTAATTATCTGTGCATTGAAAATTAGTATTTATGCCATTGTTAACTATTATTTTTTTATTGCTTTTACTGTTACAAAAGAACCATCACCAAAACCTTCTTTTGGAATTTGGACTTCTTTAATTTCATCTAAACCACCAAAAAGTGTTTGATTAAATTCTAAATTTTTAAAACCAGTTTCTGTAAGATATTTTTTAATAGTATCTACAGCGTAGAAGGTAGCATATCTGTAAAAAGTACTTTCCAGACGTTTCTCCTCATATGCTTTTCCAATAGTTTGATTCTTATCAATAAACCCAATTATAATACTTCCTTTTGGTTTTAAAACTCTATGAGCTTCCTTTAAAGCTTCTTTAATATTGTTTAAATGGCAAATGGTTGCAAATAGTACAAAATCAAATTGTAAATCTTTATAAGGAAGATTGTCAGCAGTTCCTGCTATTACTTCAATTCCTCTTTTTAAGGCTATTGCTGCCATTTCAGTAGCAGGTTCAACACCTTCTTTTATCCCTAATGGTTGAGAGAATCTCCCAGTACCAAGTCCTACCTCAATTCCTTTAATATTTTCAGGTAATTTTAAAAGCTGTTCTCTGAAGGCTGTAACCTCAGATTGGTACACTTCAGTATATTTTTCATACCAAGCGTCGTATTCCTTTACATGCGAGTTAAATATAGTAGTCTGTATCATTTTACGTGTATTTCTAAGATTAATTTATTGCTGTATTTTGTAAATTTTTTAACCTGATATTCTAATGATGTTAAACTAAAAAATTACGGATTACACCCAAAACAGGTTCATTAATATCTAAATAATGCATTTAAAGGTCTTCCTTTTACGGGCATTTCATCAGCATTTAATAAATAGACTTTTCCACCTTGCATAAAAGTGTTTAAGGCAGTTAAATTGGTTAATGAAGCATTGTTAATTTTTCTTTCTTTATCTAGCGTAATTTTCCCATTTACTTTATTATATGTACCATATAGATCAGTATTATTTTCAACAAAAAGGGTTTCTATTTTACCATTAAGAGCAGCAGGAATAATATCAGAAATTTGATAGGATGTTTTAGAAGTATTATACAATTCAGTAAATTGACTTAATTTTGTTTGTTTAGTTTTTTCAAAATGCTCCTTAATTAATTCCCAGGACTCTTTATGTAATTTGTTTTTTTCAATAAATTCCGGATCACCGCTAATATTTTTATTGAATAGATTTGGGTAGGTATTTGCTTCTTTATAAGTATTAAATAATTGGTTTACGCATGCTATTATTAATGGAGCATCATGATTTTTAATTTCTAACATCAAGCCCTTGTCTATTGCTCTAAAAAATGTAAAAAGTTCCTTTTTTTTATCATCTTTACCTTCTCCATGACCGTGAAATGAGCCTAAGCTAAATGCGTCTTGACCACTTCTGAATTGTAACATTTTTGGTCTGTAATCAAATCCAACAGCTTTTTCTAATTGATCTGGAGCAAAACTTTTAAGGTGAAGATCTTTTAAGCTATATTTTGAAGCTTCATAAAGTTTTACATAATCTTGACTTAATTCCAGCAAATAATAAATGCCATTTTCATGGTACAATGGAAGTAGTGGTGTTAAATAGAAATGACTTGCAATATATGTTTTAGTTTCAAAAGTAATTGGAAGTGTATAATAAGTTAATCCTTTTGAATCTAAAAAAATAGCTAAACCATCAGAAGGATTTCTCCATAATTCTGAGTTTATAATAAGTTCTTCAATGGGTTTAAGATATTTGTTAATTTCATTTTCATGCATTTGATATTCAGAGAGTTTTTTATGCACTTCTCTTACACAACTTTTTAAATTTGCTTGTGCCAAATGTTCATTTTGCTCTTTCCCTGTTTTATGCATAGGAAGATAGATTGAAACACAATGCGCATAATGTTTATTCGCCAAGGTTTCAAATGTTTTCTTTGGTAGTGGTTGAAATACAGAATTTAACATAATTTACTGTTTTTTATGATTTTCTTTTACCAACTTAGGGTTGGGTAACTCAATGAATGATATTATAATGTATATACCATTAGTTCTTTTAAAACTACTAAGCATAACTAACTTTGTGTTGTTCGGCTTTATAAGTGTTTTCAATTCCTTTTAGAAGAGCATCTGGGTTAAAAGAAATACTGTTAATTCCTTTTGAAACTAAAAATTCAGCAAAATCAGGAAAATCGCTAGGTGCTTGCCCACAAAATCCGATTTTTGTTTTTGTTTTAATAGCTCTCTCTATGGCCATAGAAATCATTTCTTTTGCTGCTTTATCATTTTCATCAAAAAGTTCATTCATCAATTCAGAATCTCTGTCTACTCCCAAAGTTAACTGGGTTAAATCATTAGATCCAATAGAAAAACCATCAAATATTTCAGCAAACTCTTCAGCTAAAATTACATTGCTTGGAATTTCAACCATGGTATAAACTTCCAATCCATTTTTGCCTTGTTCTAACTCATATTCAGTCATTGTTTTTATGGTTTTTTTACCTTCTTCTATGGTTCTGCAAAAAGGAATCATAACTTTAAGGTTGGTAAGCCCCATATAATCGCGTACTTTTTTAACAGCTTTGCATTCCAACCCAAAACCATCTTTATATAAGTCATTATAATATCTTGAAGCTCCTCTAAATCCAAGCATTGGGTTTTCTTCTTGCGGCTCAAATTGTTTTCCTCCAATTAAGTTTGCATACTCATTGGTTTTAAAATCACTCATTCTAACAATCACTTCCTTTGGATAAAAAGCAGCCGTAATTGTCGCAATTCCTTCTGCTAGCTTATCAATAAAATAAGTCTCCTTGTTTGGATAATTTTCTGTCAGTTTTTCAATTTCTTTTTTAGCTGACTTATCTATAAGCTCATCAAATTTTATTAATGCCATTGGGTGAATTTTTATAATATGTGTTATTATAAATTCCATGCGTAATAAACCAATGCCATTATTTGGATAGGATGAAAGTTGAAACGCTTTTTCAGGATCAGCCAAAATCATTTTCATACCTGTTTTAGGCATTTTAATAGTTGTAAAATCTAATTTATTTTTTTCAAAAGGAAGATTGCCTTTATAAATATATCCTGTTTTCCCTTCTGCACAAGAAATAGTAATTACATGACCGTCAGAAAGTGTTTCGGTAGCATTTATGCAACCTACTACAGCAGGAACACCTAATTCTCTGGCAACTATAGAGGCGTGACTAGTACGCCCACCTTTATTGGTGATAATGCCACCAGATTTTTTTAATATTGGATCCCAATCTGGAGTAACAGTATCAGTAACTATAATTTCACCTTTTTGAAGTTTAAAAGCTTCTTTTGGAGAATTTAAAACTCTGGCTGTGCCTACAATAATTTTTGAACCAATGGCATTTCCAGAACTTAATACTTCACCTTTTTCTAATAATTTATACTCAAAAAAGATATTTTTATTTTTTGTTTGGTGTACAGTTTCGGGTCTGGCCTGAGTAATGTATAATTTATTAGTAAAACCATCTTTTGCCCATTCTATATCCATTGCTTTTTTATAGTGTTCCTCAATAATTAATGCCCATTTTGCAAGTAAATGAATTTCATCATCAGTTAGCACAAATTGTTTTTGGTAGGCTACAGGCGTTTCAATATTTAATAGTGAGGAATGATTATTAGATTGTGCATAAATGAGTGTTTTTGTTTTATCGCCTAATTTTTTTTGAATAATTGCATCTTTACCTTGTTTAAGAGTGGGTTTAAATACATAAAATTCATCGGGATTTACAGTTCCCTGTACAATATTTTCACCTAAGCCCCAAACTCCTGAAATTAAGATAATGTTTTCAAAACCTGATTCAGGTTCTAATGTAAATCCAACTCCAGAACAACCAGCATCTGACCGAACCATTTTTTGAATACCTACTGAAATGGCTATTTTTTTATGTGAAATTCCTTTATCTTCTCTATATTTTATGGCTCTATTGGTATATAATGATGCATAACAATTTTTAATAGCTTCTAACAATTCTTTTTCACCTTTTATATTTAGAAAAGTTTCATACTGCCCAGCAAAACTAGCTTCAGGAAGGTCTTCAGCGGTTGCACTGCTTCTAACAGCAACTTCAAAATATTTTCCTTCGCATAAATTTTTGTAAGCATTAATTATTGCATTTGAAAATTCGTTAGAAAATGTTCCATTTAAAATAATATCTCTAGCTTTTTCTCCAATATTATTAAGATTGGAATAAGTTTCTTTATTAAGTTTACTCAGTGTTTTGTCTATTGAACTCTGTAATTTATTTTGTTTTAAAAATTCATAAAAAGCTTCAGAAGTTGTTGCAAATCCGTTGGGAATATTTACGCCATCATTAATAAGTTCATTATACATTTCACCCAATGAAGCATTTTTACCTCCTACAATTGGAATATCTATAATGCTTATTTCATTAAATTTTTTTATAAATGATTTCATTTTTAATTAGTTTAATAATTTATTTCATTAAAACTTATTAAAGGAATATGGATGGTGCCTTCTATTTTTTTTACCAAATCTTTATGGAATATTTTTCTAATAAGTCCTTTATTTCCTCTTTCTAGCATTCCTATTAAATCAGCATCTACCTTATTTAGGTAAAATACTAAATAATTATAAATTTCATCAGAGAACACAACCTCAAACTCTAAATTTTTATAGGTTACTTTTTGCTTTAAGATTTCTTTAAACCACTCCATTTCTTGTTCTGAATTTGTATCACTTTTTTTAAAAACATGTACAATTTTAATGGTAGCATTAAAAATTTTGGCAATTTCAGCAAGTCTAAAAATGGCAATGATATCTTCTTCTTCAAAATCAGTAGTATAAACTATCGTTTTTATATTTTTTAGAGTTGCATTTATTGGAATTGCTAAAATAGGGCAAGGCGCTTTTTCAATAAGTTTTTTTGTGGTACTTCCCATTAATAATTTTTCAAGGGCACTTTTCCCTTTCATTCCTGTTACAATCATAGAAGCATATAATTCATCAGTTTTTGAAATAATTCCTGCTACAACAGAGCTATTCTCAATAGCTTCAATTTGAATATTTAATGTTTCAATATCACTTCCCAAATGGAATTTACAGAATTCTTTTAGTTGCGTATTTTTTTTCTGAATACTTTCTTCTATAGGAATTAATATAGGATCATTAATAGTTGAAGCTAATGTTGAATTATTAAAAACATGAATAACCAATAAAGCCGCATTTGTTTTTTTACATAGTGAATAAGCATATTTTAAGGCTGAAATTGCATTATCTGAGAAATCGGTTGCATGTATAATAGTTTTCATTTTATGCTTTTTTTAATGATTACTGCTAAATAATTTATAAAGTTAAAAATCATTTAGAAGGCTATAAATGATATCTCTCATTTTGCAACTTTTTATTAATGACTGCGGTCATTTTATTTTATGAGCTCCTTTGATAATTTTATTTTATAAAAATGCATTATGGAAAGTAATTTAACAGCTTTAAGGAGCAGACCCAATGGAAGTTACATTTTTGAAGCAAATGGGCAAGAATTATACATTCTTACTGAACATTGGAAATCAGATTTGTTGTTTTATAGAGATGATTTAAATTTTTTGAATCATTTAATTGATAAATACTTTATTTGGATTTCCAAAAAAGAAGATGCAGATCTTGTACAAAAAATTGATGCTAGCATTCTTAAAACAAGTGAGCAATGTTCTAATTTAATAAAACGTGTAGATAAGCATTTAGCGCATTTGGCTAATTTAATTGAAAACCCTTTTAAATATGATTCTCATAAATTTAGAAATGAACATCAAGAACTTGAAGATGACATCACAAAGTTTATAAAAATATTTAGAGCCAATAGAGAAAAAGTTTTTGCCATTACAGAGCATGTAATTGAAAGTGATGAATTTATTCGTCAAATAACAGTGAGTTAAAAACCTATAAATTATTGAATATAGTTTTAACCTCAATGAAGTATAAATTTTTTGTTTTTTGTATTTCTTCAAAGCCTATTAAAATTTAAAAATAAATGAAGATGCAATTTTTAAAAGTTAAATCACTGTTTGTATGCGTGGTAATTTTAAGCTGTCAATTCACCTTTTCTCAGGATAGTATTTCTATTGGTTTAAACGAAGCAATTCAATTAGCACTTCAAAAAAATACCAACATCGTAATTTCTAACTATCAAGTTAAAAAATCTGAATTTGCATTGAAAGAAGCCAAAGCAAATCTATTGCCTAAACTTTTTTTAAATGCCAGTTATTATAGAAACATTGAGCGACAGGTTATCTTTTTATCAGAAGGGTTAGGGGTTGGCGAAAAGGCAACCAAATTGGGTTCTGATAATGATTTTAGAAACTCTTTAAACCTTTCATTTCCCATATATTCAAATTATAATTTTGTGAATAAAAAATTTGCTAAAACTCAATTTAATTTTCAAAATGAAGTTGCAAGAGGTACTACACATTCAGTTATAAATGCAACTAAAAAAGCTTATTTTAATTATTTAATTGCACAAGAAATAGTAAAAGTTCAAAGCAATCGTTTAGCCAATGCTCAGGAATTTTTAGACGATATTAATAAAAGATTGCTAAAAGGAACGTTAACAAATTTTGATTTAACATCAGCAAAAGTACAAGTAGCAATTGCCAAAAATAATTTGTTAGAAGCGCAAAGCAATTTATTGCCAATAGTAAACAATTTAAAATTAGTATTGGGCTTAAATCTAAATGATATTGTAAAGCTAATTGATCCTCTAATTTTATTAGAGAATGAAATTATCCTTAAAGAAGATACAAATCAATCACTTCAAAAAAACAGCACTTTAAAACAATTAGAGATTGCCATTGAGGTAAATGAAAATCAACTTCAACTTATAAAATCAAGCAATTATCCAATAATTGAAGCCATAGGAAATTACAATTATCAAACACAAGCAAATAATTTTAATTTTTCAGAATTTAACTGGGAACATACCAGTTTGGTTGGGTTACAAATTCAATTTAGCATATTTAATGGAACTGTTACAAAAAAGAAAGTTGAGCAAGCTGAAATAAATAAAAAAATTACAGAAGAGGAAAAACAATTTACAGCAAAGCAATTTCAAATGCAAATAGGTGAATTGATTTCACAATTAAATTTTGAAAAATTAAAAATAGAGGTACAACAAGAGAATATTAAATTAACATCTGAAGCATTAAGGTTATCTAAAAAAAGATACCAATTAGGTGTTGGAACAATCTTAGAAGTAAATGATGCAGAACTGGCAAATACACAAGCATATTTAAGTTGGTTACAAGCGGTATTAAATTATAAATCAACGTATTACGATTATCAATTATTAATTGGAAAAGATTAGAGAGATGAAAAAGTTAAAATGGATACTTCCAGTAGTTTTAATAATAGCCTTGGTGGTTTATTTAATGATAAAACCAAAATTAGATGCTAAAAAACTTGATTTCACATTTACAATGTTAGAAAAAGGAAACATAGAAGCATTGGTTTCAAGCACAGGAACTTTAGAAGCAATAAATACTGTTGAGGTTGGTACACAAATTTCAGGAACTATTAAAAAAATTTATGCCGATTATAATGACAAAGTGGAGGCCGGTGAATTGTTAGCTGAAATGGATTTAAACTTGTTAAATACCAATTTAATAAACGCGCAAGCTAATTTAGGGGTAGTTGAAGCAAAATTAAACCAAGCTAAAGAAGAATATGAACGAGACAAAGCTTTGTTTGAAGAAAAAGTAATTTCAGAGCAGCAATTCACCAATTCTAAATATACATATCAGCAAGCTTTAAGTGCTAAGGAAGCTGCATTGGCTTCCGTAAAAACAATAAAAGTAACCATTGGTTATGCACGTATTACATCTCCAATTAGTGGTACAGTAACTGAACGAAGTGTTGAAGAAGGACAAACAGTTGCAGCTTCTTTTGCAACACCAAGAATGTTTATTATCGCTGAAGATCTTTCAAAAATGCAAATATTGGCAGATGTAGATGAAAGCGATATTGGATATATAAAAAATGGAATGAAAGCTCGTTTTACCGTTCAAACATTTCCTGAAAAAGATTTTTACGGAAAAGTTAGTCAAATTAGGTTGCAACCAATTAAAATTAACAATGTTGTAAATTATCAAGTGGTAGTTGATGTTGATAATGAAAAGGGGTTATTACTTCCAGGGATGACTGCAAGTATTGAGTTTATTACAAACTCGGTAAAAAATGTACTACTAATTAATAATTCCGCATTGCGATTTAGGCCTAATGAAGCAATGTTAAAAGAAATTAAGCCAAAACTTTTAGAAGACGCAAAAACTTTTTTACCCGATTCAATAAAAATGAATTTTATTGAAACAATAAGCAAAAATGAACTATATACTTCGGCAAATTTTAAAAAGAAATTACCTTCAAAAATTGATGGTTTTTTTATGAAAGATGAAAACGGAAAATTAAATTTTAAATTTATAGAAATAGGAATAAAAACAGGTTTACAATCTGAAATAAAAGTGTTTTTAGATAGTATTCCTTTGGAAGAAGGAACAAAAATTATAAATGGTATAAAATCAAAAAAATAAAAATGGCTGCTAAAAAAGTCATAGAAACCAAAAATTTAAATCGTGTTTTTAAAAATGGCGAAATAGAAGTTCATGCACTTACTAATGTTAATATTATGATTGTAGAAGGTGAATTTGTTGCAATTATGGGAGCGTCAGGATCTGGAAAATCAACATTGTTAAACATTTTAGGTTGTTTGGATAAACCTTCTTCTGGAGACTATTATTTGGATGGAGTTCATGTAAATAAGTTAAATAAAAATGAATTGGCTGATATTAGAAATCAAAAAATCGGGTTTATTTTTCAAAGTTATAATTTGTTATCTCGCACTTCGGCATTAGAAAATGTAGAACTCCCTTTAATCTATGACAGAACAGGCAAATTTATAAATCCAAAAGATCTTGCTAAAAAAGCGTTGGAACAGGTAGGTTTAGAAAATAGAATACACCATAAAACAAATGAACTTTCAGGAGGAGAACAACAGCGCGTTGCCATAGCAAGAGCTTTGGTGAACAATCCATCTTTGATTTTATCAGACGAAGCAACTGGTAATTTAGACAGCAAAACAAGTATTGACGTCGCAGATTTATTTGTAAAACTAAATAATGAAGGAAAAACAATTTTAATGATTACTCACGAACCAGAAATTGCACAATTTGCAAAAAGGATGATTTATTTAAGAGATGGATATGTTTTAACAGATGAACTTATAAAAAATAGAAGCACCAAAGAAAGTGCTTTAAAAGAGTTAGAATTAACTACTTAATATTGAAATAATGAGACAGTTAATAAAAACATTTAAAGTTGCTTTTCAGGCAATTAATAAAAACCGATCAAGAAGTTTATTGACTGTTTTAGGGATTATTATTGGTGTAGCAGCTGTAATAATGACCATTTCAGCAGGAGAAGGAGCAAATAAACAGGTTCAAGATCAAATATCTGGTTTAGGAACTAATTTGTTAATGATTTATACTAAAACTGAGCACCGAGCTGGATCGCACGTTAGAATGGGAAAACCAATTAATAAAAAAGATTTTGATATGTTGAGAAAAAACTCCGTTTGGATTTCAAAACTATCGCCTTTGCTTGTAGCCGTTGCACAAGTTATTGGGCCAAATGGTTATAAGTCAGCAGCAATTTATGGAGTTTCTGATGAATATTTTGATATTTTGAGCAGAGATCTATTAGCTGGGGATTTTTTTGAAGAAGATGAAGTAAAAACAGCTAGAAAGGTATGTGTAATTGGTAAAACTATTAGAGAGGAGTTATTTGCTGATTTAGACCCAATTGGAAGGGAAATTAGAGTAGATAAAATTCCTTTTAAAGTAGTTGGCTTATTAAAAGAGGAAGGACAAGGAGCTATGGGGCAAGACCAAGATGATATTATTTTAGCGCCTTATACAACGATACAAAATCGGTTGTATGGACATAGAAGAGGATACGACATAATTATGGCGAGTGCTTTAAATGAAAATAGTATTACCGATGCAAAAATTGAAGCTACAGAATTGTTAAGAGAATCTCATAAAATTAGAGAAGGTGAAGAAAATGATTTTGAAATAACAACTCAGGTTGAACTTCAGGAAATTACAGGAAATATAACAGGTATTTTAACCATTCTTTTAGGTGCAATTGCAAGTATCTCACTACTTGTAGGTGGGATTGGAATTATGAATATTATGTTAGTTTCAGTAACTGAAAGAACTCGAGAAATTGGAACTCGTTTAGCCATTGGGGCACGAGAAAGTGATATTTTAACTCAATTTTTAATTGAAGCGGTTGTACTCAGTTTGGCAGGTGGAATTTTTGGAGTTATTTTAGGTGTAATTGGAAATCAAATCATCTACAAACTTACTAATTTTTATATTCCAACAGCACTATATTCTATTATGATTGGCTTTGGGTTTTCAGCATTGGTTGGAATTGCGTTTGGTTATTTCCCTGCAAGAAAAGCGGCAAAATTAAACCCGATTGATGCCTTGCGTTATGAATGATAATAAATAGTAATTAATTAAAATTAATGAAATGAATAATTTACAATCAATATTAAACGAAATTTCTCAATTGATAAAAACGATAGAAACTAACTATCCGGAATTATATCAATTTTTAGATGAAAATCCAACAACAATTCCTTCAGAAAAGAATCCAACTATTGATAAAAAGGTGTTGCAAGAATATTTAGAAAGTTTAAAACAATTATTAAAACATCATATAGAAACACACCCTACTATAACATAAAAGTATTTATTTTAAAACTAAGATTATGGGAGAAATAGCAACATCAAACCGACAAATTACAATGTTTTATAGCTCAAATTCATCAAGAGCTAAAAAAACATTAGCATATGCAAAAGCTGAGGGGTTGGCTTTACAAACAGTCGATATTTTAAAAACACCTATTACGGGAACTCAAATTGCTGAGCTTGCTGACCGTTTAGGGTTAGAAATTAAAGATTTGGTAAATCAAGAACATCCATCTTATAAAGTAAAATTTGAACCTCATGAATTGTCTTCAGAAGATTGGATTAAAATGATAAAGAAAAATCCTGAAATAATGAAACAGCCCATTGCTTTAAGAGGTAATAAAACAATTTTAGTTGAAACACCATCGGATATTATTAAAATATAAAGTAAATCAGTTTAAGGGTTTTAATAAAGATGAATAAAAAATGAATCTATAAATAGTTGAGTTATGTTAAAAGATTATTGCAAAAGTTATAATGATTTGGAAAAATCATTACAAGAATTAGAGTTAGTAATGCCCGAAACAATGAAAAAATTTAAGAACCTTCAAAGGGAAACTATTGATGTAGGAGCATTAAATTTAAAGACAAAAGAATTAATTGCACTGGGAATTGCTATTTCATTAAAATGTAATGGGGGCATTACGCTTCATATTAATGAAGCTCTAAAAGCTGGAAATAGTTTTTCTGAAATTTTAGAAACTATTGGTGTGGCAGTTTATATGGGAGGAGAATCTGCTGTAATTTATGGGTGTGAAGCTTTAGAAGCTTTAAATCAATTTATAGTTTTAGAAAATGAATAACGAAAAAAAAGTACATAAAAGAAAAGACTCAGTTGAAGATAACTCTCCAGTTACTTCTCCAAATGATTTCAAAATCAATTGGTTATATCTGCTATTTCTTTTATTATTATTTTTTTCAATACCTTATTTTTTAACAATTAAAACTAATGAAATTGGATGGAATGAATTTGAACAAACCATGTTAAGTCAGCATGATGTTGCTAAAATTATTGTTGTAAATAAAGAAATTGCAGAAATTTATATTAAACAAGAAAAATTAAGTGATCCTAAATATCAGCAAATTTCAAAAAATATTTTGAATAATCCAATTGGCCCGCATTTTTTAATTCAAATTGGATCTGTAGAAAGTTTTGAAAATAAATTACAGCAGGCTCAAGAAGGATTTCTTCCTGAAGAAATGGTTGATGTAAGATATTTAAAGAGTACAGATTGGCTAAATGTAATATCTTGGATACTGCCTTTTGGGTTGCTTATTATCTTTTGGTTTCTAATGGTTAAAGGATTAGGGAAAAGCACTATGGGAAGTTCCATTTTTCATTTTGGAAAATCTACAGCAAAATTAATAGATAAAGATACCAAAAGCACCGTCACTTTTAAAGATATTGCGGGTTTAAGAGAAGCCAAAAGTGAAGTAGAAGAAATTGTTGATTTTTTAAAAAATCCAAAAACATACACAAAATTAGGGGCTAAAATCCCCAAAGGAGTTATGCTTGTTGGTCCAACAGGGACCGGTAAAACATTAATGGCAAAAGCAGTAGCGGGAGAGGCTAATGTCCCTTTTTTTTCATTGTCAGGGTCTGAATTTGTTGAAATGTTTGTTGGGGTTGGTGCTTCTCGTGTTCGAGATTTATTTAGACAAGCCAAAGAAAAAGCGCCAAGCATCATTTTTATTGATGAAATAGATGCCGTTGGACGCACGCGAAGTAAGGCAAATTCATTTCAGTCTAATGATGAAAGAGAAAACACATTAAATCAATTATTAACAGAATTAGATGGATTTGGCACAAATACAGGAGTAATTGTGTTGGCTGCAACTAACCGAGCAGATATTTTGGATAAAGCTTTATTGCGTCCTGGTAGATTTGACCGACATATTTATTTAGAATTGCCAAATAAACAAGAACGTATAGAAATATTTCAGGTTCATTTAAAACCAATAAAAAAAGCGAAAGATGTTGATGTTGAATTATTAGCCTCATTAAGTCCCGGATTTTCAGGAGCTGATATTGCAAATATTTGTAATGAAGCGGCATTAATTGCTGCTCGTAAAAAAAAGAATAATGTAGAACAGGAAGATTTCATGGAAGCAAGAGATCGTATAGTTGGTGGATTGGAGCGAAAAGGCAAAATAATTTCACCTAAAGAAAAAGAAATTATTGCACATCATGAAGCGGGTCATGCCATTGCTAGTTGGTATTTAAAAAATGTTGATGCATTGGTTAAAGTTTCTATTATTCCAAGAGGAAAATCGTTGGGTTCAGCATGGTATTTACCAGAAGAACATCAAATTATTACTAAATCTCAATTTATAGATCAAATTTGTGCTTCATTAGGAGGCAGAGCAGCAGAGGAAATTATATTTAATGAAGTTTCATCGGGCGCTTTAGATGATTTAGAAAAAGTGACAAAACAAGCTTATAATATGGTAACTTTTTATGGATTAGATGAAGAAATTGGCCCGATAAGTTTTTATGATTCTACAGGTGAAAATGAACGATTTTTAGGTAAAATTTATAGTGAAAATATGGCTCAACGTATAGATAATGAAGTTCATAATTTAATTAATTCAGCTTATAATAGAACAAAAAATTTATTGTTGAAGCATAAAAATGAGTTGAAAAATTTGGCGAAATTATTATTAAAAAAGGAAGTAATTTATTTAGAAGATCTAGAAGATATATTAGGGAAAAGAACAAAAGAAATTTCGACAAACATATTGGATTAAGTCCTAAATAAGTAAACAATAAGATTTAAATCCTTAAATTTTTTTAACTAACAATTATTAAACCCATTTATTATGAAAACGGAAATCATTTTTAACTCAGATTTGTATTTTGAACACAAATTATGGAAAGGCGAACTCTTATTTTGGGAAGATGAACTTAAATCCTTTAAAAACAGGCTAGAAGAACTTGTGAATTTGTGGACAGATAAAAGTATGCTGGCTCAATTGGAGCATTATCAAAATCAGTTTCTAATTCATGAAAAGACTATAAATGAGCTGCAAGAATGTATTAGCGCTCACGAAATAAACATTGCAGCTCATAGTAAAAAAGGGGAAGAAATATTAGATACGATGCTTGTTAAAAAACACATAGAATGTAGAAATAAAATGGAAGTTCAACGCCATATTTATGGTGACTTAAAAAATGAATTTTTTAAATTTCTTACAAAGTACATGT
>NZ_JBFFOE010000056.1:0-17417 GCF_041562875.1 Lutibacter sp.
AGTAAACACAATATGATTAGCCACAATACCATCACCCAAACTCGTTAAATCACCTATAGCAACTATATCTCCATACTTATCATGAGTTTCAAGATATGCTTCAAAATTAGCATCTGGAACATCTGTTTCATTATATCTACAATCTTCTGCATATGATGCTAACCCATCTTTTTGCCAACCAAATCCTCCTGCTGGCGCAAAACCTGCATCAACTTCTATACAATAAAGGTTTGGGTTTGAAGATGCATTAAATGCAGTTAAAATTGCATTATTTCCATTCTTACCATTTAATGTGGTCAATAAATTGTTATTACAAATTAATGAAGTTAAACCGCTATTATTACTAATATCAAGCGTCTCAATTTGATTTGCAGAACAATTCAGCGTTGTTAAAACAGTATTGGTAACCAAGTCTAAACTAGTTAATACGTTAGTAGCGCAATTAAGCGTTATTAAAGCTGTATTAGTTACCAGGTCTAAATTGGTTAATGAGTTATTAGAACAATCTAATGTTGTTAAAGCTATACTAGTAACTAAGTCCAAATTAGTTAATACGTTATTAGCGCATTCTAATGAAATTAATGAGCTATTACTACCCAAGTTCAAACTAGCTAATGAGGCATTATTACTACAAGTTAAGGTGGTTAAGGCAGTATTACTACTTAAGTCCAAAATAGTTAATAAGGCATTATTATTACACGTTAAAGTTGTTAAAGCAGTATTATTTACTAAAGTTAAACTGGTTAATAGATTGTTATCACTACAAGTTAAAGTTGTTAAAGCAGTATTACTACTTAAAACCAAATCAGTCAACAAGTTACCTGAACAGTCTAAGTTTTGTAAGGCTGTAAAATCTTCAATCCCTGTTAGATCAGCAATACTCAAGCCACTGATATTAAGCGTTGTTAACGTATTTATCCCAGCAGTTAAAACATAATTGTCTAAAACAGTATCATACCCCCCATTAATTAAGGCTTGTTCAAAAGCATCGTCTGGTACATACGTATCACTATATCTACAATCCACACTGTATGATGCGTCAGTATCTTTGCTCCAGCTTCCTCCAATACTTCCTATATTATTAATTTCAATACAGGTCAAATCTGCATTACTTAAAGCATTAAATTCTACTAAATTATTGTTAGTCCAATCGCGCAAACTTAATGTAACAAGTTGATTATTAGAGCAATTTATATTTGTGAGCGCACTGTTTGTATTTAGGTCAAGAGCTGTTATCTTATTTGAACTGCAATTAAATTTTAAAAGAGATGATAAAGAAGCTACGTCAATCCCTAAAAATTGATTAGATGCTAAATTTAAATCTTTTAATAGTGTATTATTTGTTAGAACTAAAGTTTCTAATAAATTACTAGAAATATTTAAATCTTTTAACAAATTGTTTGTAGTTAAAGATAAGCTTGTTAATACATTTTTAGAAATATCAAGAGAAATTAAATTTGTATTAGCTGCCAAAACTATGCTAGCAATCTTATTTCCTGAAATATTTAAAGTATCTAAAGCCGTATTTGACGTTAAAGTTAAACTTTCTAATTTATTTAAACTTCCATTTAGCTTATGCAGTAAAGTATTTGTACTCAAGTCTAAACTACTTATTCTATTTGAACTGATAATCAGCTCTACTAAATTTGTATTATCAATTGTATTTAAAACGGTTAAATTATTTTTTGACCCTTTTAATTTCTCTAATGAAACATCTCCTGTAATAATTACATTTGAAATGTTATTATTGGAGAAATCTAAATCTGTTAAATATGGGTTGCCACTTACACCTACTAAATTTGTTAATTTATTATTGGCACAAACAAGTTTTTGTAAGCTAATATTTGTAGTTGCATCTAATAAAGATAAATTATTAGAATTACAATTTAAACGCTCTAAAAGTATATTTTTACTTATATCTAAAGATGTTAAATTGTTACCTCCGCAATTTAACACGGTTAAAGCAGTATTACTTTGAACATTTAAATTAGAAATATAATTATCACTACAGTTTAATTCATTTAAGGATCTGAAATCTTCAATTCCTGTTAAATCAAAAATATTATTAAGGCTTATATCAAGGGATGTAATACCTTCAATATTTGCTGTAAGAACTGTTAAATCTTCAATTGAATCATACCCCAAATTAATTAAAGCCTGTTCAAAAGCAGGATCAACTAGAACGGTTATGCGATTTGCGCAATTTACAGCACTATACAATGCAAAAGCATCTTTTTGCCAACCTGTTGCAGCATATGCCAAAATAGGATCATCTACTTCTATACAATATAAATCAGGATTAGATGTCGTGTCAAATACCGTTAAAATTCCATTCTGTCCGTTTTTTATAGTTAGTGACGTTAATGTGTTGTCATTACAAGTTAAAGATGTTAAATTAATAGCACCGCTAAAATCTAGACTTGTTAAAACATTATTAGAACAGTCAATTGATACTAAGGCAGTAATGCCACTTATATTCAAACTATTAATTTGATTTATAGAACAATTAAGGGTAGTTAAAGCTGTATTACTACTCAAGTCTAAATCAATCAATAAGTTCGTAGCACAATTTAAGTTTTGTAAGCTACTAAAATCTTCTATCCCAGTTAAGTTTGATATACTTTGACTACTAATATCAAGCACTGTTACATTAGAAATTTTATCAGTTGAAACAAAATTATTATTGCTTATACCATCGCCCATACTCGTTGGGTCTCCTAAAGGGACTACAACCCCATCTTTATCATGAGTTTCAAGATATGCTTCAAAAGCAGTATCAGGTACATACGTAGTGTTACAGTTTAAATTATAACTGGCAGTAGCATCTTTTAACCATCCATTTACACTTCCATCAGTCTCTATTACGACACTTGAATGAACATTTATGCAAGATAAACTTGGATTAGTTGTTGTATCAAAATATATGGTTCCACTAGTATTAGTTATAATTGCAACATTATTACTTATATTTAAATTAACCAACAAATTTGTTGAACAGTCTAATATTGTTAAAGCAGTATTGCCACTTAAATCTAAACTAACTATTGAATTAGTTGAACAATTTAAATCTAAAAGAGCTATAAAATCCTCAATCCCTGTTAAGTCTGTTATACTTTCTGTATTAACGTCTAGCACCGTTACACTAGAAATTTTATCAGTTGGAACAAAATTGTTCATTATCCCATCACCCATACTCACCCAAATTCCAGCCTTAGCTGGATTCTCCCCATCCATTTCCCCATCAATATCATGAGATTCAAGATATGTTTCAAAATTAGCATCTGGTATGTAAGTTGTATTACAGTTTGTGCTAAAACTAGAAGTAACATCAATATTCGTCCAGTTAGTCGTGCTCCATACATCATCATCAACATCTATACACGATACATTTGGGTTAGAGGTAACATTAAAAGATGTTATTGCAATATTATTCCCATTCTTTAAATTTAACTTTAATAAAGAATTGGAAGCTAAATTTAGTGTTGTTAAAACAGTATTATTGCTAAAGTCTAAACTAGTTAATGCATTATTTGAACAATCTACTATTTCTAGAGCAGTATTATTATTCAAATTCAAACTAGTTAATAGATTATTAGAACAATAAATTTCTGTTAAAGCAGTGTTTTCACTAACATTTAAACTGACCAAAGAATTAACTGAACAATCTAGTGTTTTTAAAACGGTATTACTTCCCAAGTTTAAACTGGTTAATGTATTATTAGAGCAATTAACTGTTGTTACCCCTAAATTTTTACTCATATTTAAACTTACTAAAGAATTTGATGAACAATCTAATGTTGTTAATACATTATTACTTCCCAAATTCAAACTTGTTAGTAAATTATTAGAACAGTTAACTATAGTTAAAGCAGTATTACTACCTAAATTTAAACTGGTTAATGCGTTATTAAAACAATTTAATGTTGTTAAAACACTATTACCAACTAAATTTAAATTAGATAATGTATTATTAGAACAATCAATTGAAGTTATTGCAGTGTTTTTACTTACATCTAAATTCGTTAAAAAATTATCAGAACAATTTAGTGTTGTTAATACACTGTTGCTACCTAATTTTAAATTTGTTAATGCATTATTATAACAATCAATAGTAGTTAAAGAAGTATTACTCCTTAGGTCTAAATCCGTTAATAATGAGTTATTATTACAGGTTAAAATAGTTAAAGCACTATTTTTACTGATATCTATACTAGTGATATTGGTATTAGAACAATTTAAGTTTTGTAATGCTATAAAATCTTCTATTCCAGTAAGATTAGCAATAGCCAACCCATTTACATTTAAAGAAGTAACAGACTCTATATTAGAAGTTAAAACAAAATTATTATTTGCTACACCATCACCCATAGCATTTGCTTCAAGATATGTTTCAAAAACAGCATCTGGCACATAGGTAAGATTCTCACAAGTAGTACTATTGTAAAACGCAAGGGTATCTTTCAGCCAACCAGTTAATCCTCCATTTGGGAAGAATGCATCATCAACTTGAATACAATATAAATTTGGATTATTCTGTGCATTAAATAATGATATATTAGTATTGAAACCATTTTTAATATTCAATGCTATTAATTGATTTCCTGATACATTAATTGATATATTTTCAATGCAAAATTCTCCATTTACTGGTGGGACAGGGCATTGAAATGTTCCAATTTTACTTAAGTCTAGGTTTGAAAGTAAATTACGAGAAACATCAATTACTTTTAACTTCGCATTATTATTAGTTCCAGAAATAGTTAATGTAGAAAGAAAGTTATCCGCACAAATTAAAGTTTGTAATTCTAAATTAGCCGTTACATCTAATGCTGTTAGTTGATTATTTGCAACACTTAAAAAATTGAGTATATTATTATTACTCACAATAATTTCACTTAATTGATTGTCTGAACATGTAAGCTTTTTTAAGTTAGTGTTCGCACTTACAACCAGAGCACTTAATTGATTACTTGAACAATCCAATGTATTTAATAAGCTATTGGAAGAAACATTTAAACCTGTAATTTGGTTTGAACTGCATAATAAATACTTTAAAGATGTATTATTAGATATTATAAGTTCTTGAAGTTGATTTCCTGAAACATTCAATTCTTCTAGCGAGGTATTAGACGTAACAACTAATGAAGTAAGCAGATTATTTAAACCTTTTAAACTTAATAACAATGTGTTATTAGTTAACGTAATACTACTAATTAAATTCGAAGAAAAATCCAACTCCATTAAAGAAGCATTGGAAGTTACATCCAGATTTTCAATTTTATTATTCTGACAATACAGTTTTTCCAAGAAACTATTATTGGAAACATTAAGGCTTGTTAAAAAGTTAGAGGAACAATTTAGCGTTATTAAACTTGTGAAACCTTCAATTCCTGTAAGATTTGAAATATTTTTATTATAAATATTAAGATTTGAGACTGAACTGATATCACTTGTTAGTACAGACTGATTGATAGTTCCATCAGAATCAATTCCCAAATCTATCAAAGCCTTCTCAAAATTAGCATCTGGTATTCCCGTTGTACCTTGTGAATGTACAAAGTACAATGAGAACAATATGAATATAAAAGAAATTATATATTTTTTCTTCATGATAGTTATATGATTAAAACAGTAATTTAAATTGAACAATTTAATTTATATTCAATTTCTATACTTTTAATAATTTGGATTTACTTTTGCGTCAAGGCTTTTGTGGTAATGTATTGCATTTTTAAATTTCACTTGTAGTGTTTTTAACAGTTCTGCTTTATAATTAGGATCTATTTTAAGTTGTTTAAAAAATGGGTTATTTTCTAAATCCATTCCAGATCCTCTCATTTGGTCCTCAGCCATTTTTAACCCAAGGTCTAAATCTTCTTGTGTAATTTCATGATAAACAATATTACTATCCTGAGTAACATGATTTTCATCATTTTTAGCTACCTCACTTATTACCGGAGTAGAAATTCCTGATTCTTGTTGAACTAACCTTGTAATAATTTCAGCTATTTGCTGTTTTAACTCATTTATTTGAACGGTCTGTTCAGAAACTTGTTTTTCTAATTTTACAACTATAGGATTATTGTCATTAGCATTTAAACCAACAGCTACATTAATCATATTGAAGCCATTATTGTTTTCAACAGATTCCCAAGCCACACCTACAATGTTATTAATATCTTTTGCTCTAATATTAGAAGGATTAATTGCTATTCCTGTACCATCATTGTATCCTCTTGGAAGGATATAATCTCCTATGCTAACTTTTCCAAATACTTTTACAGGCACCTGCCCCATAAATGCGATTTTTTCATATTCATTTTCATTAGAAGATTGTGGCATATTACCAAGTACAATAGGTTTATAAGAAACAACCATCATTCTTTCTGCACCAATGGTATTTTTAGAAACTTTCCCTCCAATAACACCTACAATATCACCATAAGTCATTTCTTCATTTACATCTGCTCTAGATAAATATTCCGCATAATCACCAGCATCTGATTGATACGTAACACCTCTTTCATTTGCCATTTTATCAATCCAATCCTGCCTCCATGATGCACTGACAGCTACTTTAGCTATCACAAATACTTCTAAAATACCTGCAGCTATTGCCTGAGCTGTATTTTCAACAATCAATGAAGGAATTGGAGAACAAACCACAGCTCCAAAACCAGCGCAAGCAGTTGTTGATGAAGCTGCTGATATAGCCTCTGCAACTGCTACCACCAAATCATATGTAGCAAATGCAACGTCAATTATTCCTGATGCAAGGTCAAAATCCCGTTGACGAAGCTCATATTTATAATCTAAGTTATCTACCATTTCAGCTTGAGTTTCTCCTTGTATGCGACCCTGCATTATTCCATCAGATGTATAAAAAGAAACGTAATGATTCTTGTTTTGGTTCGAACTATTTGTACTATTAACTTGAATCGCTAGTCCTTGGTTACTTCCTGAAATTAATACTGGATAATCATTCTTATTATTTCCAGCTCCATTTACATTAAAACCTGAATTTATTTTTACTTGTGAATTTCCCGAATTAATTTCTGTAATACCATTTAATGTTGTTTTACCTGTTATTGTTGTTGCATTATTTATAGCTGTAACTCCACTTATTGTTGTAGTAGGTCCTGTTAAATTAGCTGCACCGCTTAATGTAGTTATACCTACAACATTTAAAGAATTTGTTAAAGATGTAGGTCCATCTACTCTTAATTGATTGTCAATTCTAGTTAAAGTAGTTTTTATATTTGTAGAATTACCTTCTATAATAGCACTTCCTCTTAAATTCGTAAGTCCATCAACCCATAAACTTCCGGTCTTTATATTTTTGGCAAATTCTGCACCACCGTTTACATTTAATGTTCCGTATAAATTAGTAGGTGCCGATGCATCAACTGGATTTGTAAATACTCCAACATTTAATGCTCCTGTAAGATTTGTTGTACTCTTATTCTTCACATCTAATGTACTGTTAAGAGTTGTAGCTCCGTTTATAGTTGCTATGTTATCTATGATAGTAGCTCCAGTTATGGTTGCCGTATTATCAATTATAGTAGCTCCGTTTATGGTTGTCGCATTGTTTATAGTAGTAATGCCGTTTATTACTGTAGTTCCCTCTACAGTTGTAGCTCCTATTAAATGGCTAGTATCTGTAACCTCTAAAGTTCTAGCTGTTAAATCATTAAATGCAGCTTCACCAGTAGATACAAGATCATCAACTGTAGCTAGACCAACCACGTTTAATTTTCCATATAAATATGTAGGCGCTTGGGCATCAAATGGGAGAATATCTTCCCCAACATTTAAGGCTCCTGAAAGATTTGTAATACTCTTATTATTAACATCTAATGAGCTATTCAAATTTGTTGTGCCTTCAATTATTGTAGCTCCTCCAACTGTTAAATCACCCGTAAGATTTGAAGCACTATTATTATTTACATCTAAAGTGCTATTTAAATGTGTTGGCTCTTCCACAGTTAATTCTCCATTTAAAAAAGTAGCTTCATCAACTTTTAAAGTTCCCGAAGCTGTAATATTCCTATGACTGGCATAAGGTAAAAACGTTAATTGTTCTCTACTTAGGCTCACAAAATTAGAACCACCATTAAAATCTATTTCAACCTTTAAATCTTTGTTCGTTCCATCCCAGCTTATTAATGTGAATGCATCATGATCTACAATTCCAATCAACAAATTTATCATCCCGTATTGGTCCGTAGTTGTTGTTTGCACTTCTTGGTATTCCTCCAAGTTATTAGAATCTATTATTGTAAATCGTATAGATATTGTTGTATTTGGTAGAATATTTCCACTTACATCTGCTCCTGGAATTTCTTGAATGTTTGGATTTATAATCACTGCCTGATAACTCATGCCGTCGGTCTGTGCAAATAAGTTACCTGTGGCAAATAAAAGTAATGCGATAATTAATAATTTTTTCATAATGTTTGATTTAATTAGTTGTAAAATTTCCTCTATGTGTTTTTCCTATTTTTTAGCAATGTTTATCAACAATCCAAAACTAATAGCATCACTCACAATTCTTAATTCTTCTTGATCTGCAGTATTAGCTACACCTTCTTTAAGTGTGATACTTCTTCCGCGCATATATTGAACATAAAATGAAAGATTGTCTGAAATTGGGTGTGAAAAACCAAAACCTCCTCTAAAATCATACAAGGTCTTGTCAAAATTATCGTTGTTTTTCAAATCAATAACCATATTGTTTACTGTTTGCGTTCCTTGAAGTAAAAATGCCATGGAAGCGGTACCCTTCAAATAAATTTTCCCTTTCTTAATTTTAAACAACTCATAATCCAACCCTACATTAAACTCTAAATAATTGATATCCCACTCCATATAATTCCCTACATTATCATCACTTCCTATAGCACCGTAACCTGCATAACTAGTACCCAATGATATATTTAAGTTTTTTGTAAAAATCTGTTTTCTATACCCTACAGTCATAAAACTATGAGGTGAAGCTTGTAGATTATCTAAACTACCACCTTGTGAATTCTTATAATCAAATGATGATAGTGTTTTACCTCCTTCAATATAAATTTGTTGTCCAAAAGAAGTAATTCCTAAACAAAGGAAAATTAGTAATGTAATTTTTTTCATAATTATCGTTTTATAAGATTTGCTTTAAATTGTTTTTCACCTGTATTGATAAGAAAAAGGTATTGGGCACTTGCCAAAAAACTAAGATTTATATTTAATTGTTGAGCAGGATTCATTTCTTTAGTGTAAACACTACGTCCTAACAAATCAAAAATTTGAATATAAACTATTTCCTTTACAGCTTCTTTGAAGGTAATATTTACTTCATTATTTACTGGATTTGGATAAATAATTGCCTCCAAATTTGTTTCTTCTGGAATTACTTTACTTGAAAGCATTGGAGGTTGAATAAACCCCTGTCTTAAAATCATTCCGTTAGATTGAAATTTACCAATAACACTAGTCTGTCCAACACTTTGTTGTACAAAATAATGCTTAGAGCCACTAGAAACTAAGGACGAGGATCCTGAAATACCTAAGGTTGAACGCATAATTTCTTGTGCAACACTTATAGTAATTGTCATAGAGAAACACAAAATTAATAGTGTAATTTTTTTCATAAGTAATTAAATTTATAGGTTAAGAATAGTCCAAAAAAATACTATACTCTTAAAATATTCTAGAAATAGATTGAAATTTATAATGATGATATTCAATTAAACATCATTTTTCTCCGTGGGGGATGAAGAAACGTATACAATAGGGGTGCAATTTTTAAAAAAGTTGTTACAAGTAACTTTTTTAATTATGTGATGTATCTCTTCATTGGTTTTTATGGTTGATTAGTTATGGCTAATATAAAATAAAATTTAATGATTATGATAATTATCATTAAAAATAATATTAAATTTTATCATGATAACACATTTTAGCTATTTAGCTATTAAGGTTTTAGGTTTAAAAAAAAACTTATGATCTATTAAAATAAAAAATTTATATCATTTTAATTTGTGATTGATTGATTCGAATAAACTCCTTTAACACGTTTAGAATAGATGAAAATTTTGGACTTTTATTTGAAAAAGTAACAAATCATAAATTTGTTTGTAATGTTGCGTTAAGTTATTGAGTACAAGATTACGTGAGAAAATATACCCTAACCCTTATTTTAGCTTACAGAAAACTTCAAAACTGATAGTAGAAGAACAAAAATGATATATCTTTCCCTAAACCTTTTTTAATATATTTTTACCAGTGATGGCCATCGCTGTTAACACACCTGAAAACAGCGCACCGCCCACGCCTGCAGTTACAATATCCTGACCGGTGAGGTAGAAATTTTTAATGGGCGTTCGTGGTTTTAAAAATGATTGTCTAAATCTGGAAGGGCTATGATCTAACCCGTAAATTTCTCCTTTTTCATAATTTACAAAATGTTGTGTTGAAAGTGGTGTAGAAAGTTCGTAACAATTTATTTTGCCTTTTACTTGTGGTAGTTGTTTGTACAACTCATTTAATAAACGTTGTGCAAATTCTTCTTTCAGCGCTTCATACGCTGCTCCTCTTTTCTTCCAAGGTTTATTTTCCCATTTTTCAAAGGTTTCATACGGAATTAAGGTAATAATATCGATACTGCTTTTCTCTGGATATCGATTGGACCAGTCTGGGTCTTTGGCTGAGGGAAAAGAAAGATACACCACCGGAAATGGTTGTGACAAATCTTCTAAATAGTTTTTGACACAGGTATCATGGTCTCCTTCGGCAGGATAAATCCAATAATTGGTTTTTGGAAGTTGTAATTCTTCCGGCGTTCCTTCTAAACCAATGTACAAACTTGCGTGTGCTACCGATTGTTTTACTTTTTGCAACTGCTTTTTTAATTGGTGTTTTTCAACCGTTGCAGCTGGTAGTAATTTGTTATAGGTAGTCATAATTCCAGCATTGCTTACAATGTTTTTGGCATAGATTTTTTTACCATCTTTCATTAAAACACCTTTGGCTGTGTTTTTTTCAATAAGAACTTCTTCTACTTCTGCATTTATTAAAATAGTCCCACCAGCAGCTGCTACTATAGGTGCTATGGTTTTTACAATTTGCGAAGAGCCTCCAATAGGAAAACTTCCTCCATCAAAATAATGCCGCGCTACGGAGGCGTGCATATAAAAACTGCTTTGTTTTGGAGCTAATCCGTAATCTCCATATTGCCCAGATAATACCTTTATAAGGGTTTCATTCTTGGTTAAAGAACTAAGTACTTCGTATGTTGTTTTATCAGCAAATTTGTAAAACGGCTTTTTTAAATAACCTCCTATTATTTTTTCTAAAAAAGGAGGCATTGCTTTGCTCATATAATAGTTTTTACTTGTTTTAACAGCTTCAAAAACCAAATCTACATAAGTATGGATCGCCTGCTCCTCTTCGGGAAAATAGGAAATGAGTTGTTTCTTAAAGTTATTCACGCCTTTTACAAAATCGTAGTGTTGGTCTCCAATCACTATTTTGTCGTACACCTCTCCAATATCAGCCCATTTTAATTCACTGTTGCTTATATAATTAAACAGTTTTCTAAGGATGCTATTTTCACGTTGCATTTCTCCTATATAATGAATACCCACATCCCATTCATAGTCTTTTCGTTTAAAAACATGCGTAAAACCACCAGCTGTATAGTGCCGCTCCAACACCAACACTTTTTGACCTTCTTTAGCTAAGATAGCTGCTGTAGCCAAACCACCCATTCCAGATCCTATAATAATAGTATCGTATACTTCCTGTAATTTTGGTTGCTGTTTGTAAGATTGAATCATGTTGTTAATTTTTAAGCAATTTACAAAATAGAAATTAGTTTTATTACAACTCAAATATTTTCGTTTTTTCGTCATTGCAGAGCGTAAAAAATGTTTTACAAACATTTTTAGTGACTGATCTAACTGACTGGTGCGTTGGCATAAAACTGAAGCAATCTCAAGAGTAAAACTAAAAAGTAACAGATTCCCTCGTTCGCGAGAATGACGTTCAGTTTCATCCACCTGATTTGGGTTCAGGATCTCATAATAATTGGTTATCCGCAGGATGAGATTCTGAAATAAATTCAGAATGATGCGTTTTTTCGTAATGAAGTGCGTTTTAAGACTTCCTTAATTTCCCTATCGGATGCTAAAGGTAGTCTTAAAATAAGGTTATTTGTCCGTCTTCTTCTGTTTTTGAATCTTTATCATCAAATGCTCTAGAATTAGTAACTATTACCTCTTCATCATTTACCTCAACTTCCTCAATAACAGATGGTTCATAAGGCAATGGCAATAACATATTTACCTGCTTAATTTTATCTGTAGTTAATTGATTCCCCATTGCTTTAATACCTTTTACTGCAATAAAATCTTCAAAATTCACTTCTATAGGTTCTATATTTCGTTTTGAAAATACCACCTCAGCCATAGGTCTATAATCTGTAGAAACAATTTCTAATTGCGATTTTGGGTGTTCCGTAATAAAGAGTTCTTCTTTATTAGGATTGTCAATCATAAAGCGTTTTATGAAATACTTTTCTTTATCACCATCAAAATAAATGGTAGAAATTGGCTTTTCTGGAATCCATTTTTCCAACACAATCATATCTGCATCAAAATGTGTAGTTAATTCTGGTTTTACAGTTTTAACAATTCCTTTTTGATTTATTATTAACAATCTATCTTCTGGTTTAAATTCACCTAATAATTCACCTCTTCCATCAACATTTAAGCGTTGTACAGTTTCATCGAACCAAATTTTACGAGGTTTTAGTGTAGAAACTCCTTCAGATTTTAGTTCTATTCTTTTTATCGTATATTTTGAAACAATGTTCCCTTTAGAACTTCTTCCCTTAATTGCTAAATCAGAAAAATCTATATCCCATTTCAACTTTTTAACACTTCCAACTGAGCGTAAATAAATTGTAACTGTTTCAGCTTCACCATTTGGATTTGCTGAAAAATAAAGTACAACTGAACCTTTATTTCCAGCAGTTAAATCATATTCTTTATCGCGAGTTACACCCGTAACATTAAAACGTTTCATATAATTAGGTCCGCTTTTTCCATCACGATAAATCATATTATAAACGGTACGTTTATCATTCTTTTTAAATACCGCAATATGAATAATATCTTTCCCTACAAATGTTTTAGCATCCACTTTTGTAATGAGCATTACACCATCTTTTCTAAACACAATTACATCGTCTATATCTGAGCAATCGTCTATATATTCATCCCGTTTTAAAGAAGTTCCTACAAAACCTTCTTCCCTATTTACATAGAGTTTCGTGTTTCGCATCACTACTTTTGTAGCTACAATATCATCAAATAAACGAATTTCAGTTTTACGTTCTTTTCCCTTACCGTATTTAGTTTTTAAATTCTTAAAATAATCAATTGCAAAATCTATTAAATTCGCTAAATAGTTTTTTACTTCTGCAATTTTCTCTTCTAAGCTTTCAATAAATTGTTTTGCTTTATCAATATCAAACTTAGATATTTTTTTAATTCTAATTTCTGTTAATCGAACAATATCTTCTTCAGTAATCGCTCTTTTTAAATGTTTTATATGAGGTTTTAAGCCTTCATCAATAGCTTTAATTACGCCTGCCCAAGTTTCTTCTTCTTCAATATCTCGGTATATTCTGTTTTCAATAAAAATACGTTCTAAAGATGCAAAATGCCATTGTTCTTCTAATTCATTTAACTGAATTTCAAGTTCTTGCTTAAGAAGTTCAACCGTTAGATCTGTAGACAATCTTAAAATTTCTGAAACACCAATAAATACAGGTTTATTATCATCAATAACACAACATAAAGGCGAAATTGGGTTTTCACAACTGGTAAAAGCAAACAACGCATCAATGGTTTTATCAGGTGAGATTCCAGGAGGTAAATGCACTAATATTTCAACATTTGCAGCCGTATTGTCTTCAATTTGTTTAATTTTTATAGTGCCTTTTTCATTGGCTTTTAAAATAGATTCTATTAAACTTGAGGTGGTAGTTCCAAAAGGAATTTCATTAATTACCAAGGTTTTTTTATCGAGTTGAGAAATTTTTGCCCGTACTCTAATTTTCCCTCCACGCTTTCCATCATTATAATTAGAAACATCTGCAATTCCGCCAGTTAAAAAATCTGGAATTAAGGTAAAACTCTTTCCTTTTAAATGTTTTATAGAAGCATCAATTAATTCATTAAAATTATGAGGTAAAATTTTCGTTGAAAGTCCAACTGCAATTCCTTCAGCTCCTTGCGCTAATAACATTGGAAATTTTACAGGTAAATCTACTGGTTCTTTTCTTCTTCCGTCATAAGAAGATTGCCAAGCGGTGGTTTTAGGATTAAAAACTACGTCTAACGCAAATTTTGTTAAACGTGCTTCAATATACCTTGAAGCTGCTGCACGGTCACCAGTTAAAATATTTCCCCAGTTTCCTTGCATGTCTATTAATAATTCTTTTTGCCCAATTTGAACCATAGCATCCGCAATAGAAGCATCTCCGTGAGGATGGTATTGCATGGTGTGTCCAACAATGTTGGCTACTTTATTGTAACGCCCATCGTCTAAATCTTTCATAGAATGTAAAATTCTACGCTGAACAGGCTTAAAACCATCTTTAATACCAGGAACAGCACGCTCTAAAATAACATACGAAGCATAATCTAAAAACCAATCTTTATACATTCCCGTAACCTTGGTAATGGTTTCTTGGTTTCCAAATTCTTCGTTTATTTCTTCGTTCAAATGGTCGTTATTTTCGTCTTGCATTTTAAATTTCTTCTACGATATCTAATTCAACTTTTAAATTTCTGATGATAAATTTTTGTCTGTCTGGAGTATTTTTCCCCATATAAAACTCTAACATTTTATCTATCGGCATTTCTTTATCAAGCATCACTGGATCTAAGCGAATATCTTCACCTATAAAATGCACAAACTCATCAGGTGAAATCTCACCTAATCCTTTAAATCGAGTCATTTCTGGCTTACCCTTTAGCTTGTCTATAGCTACTTGTTTTTCTTCTTGAGAATAACAATAAAAGGTTTGTTTTTTATCACGCACTCTAAACAATGGCGTGTCTAAAATATATAGATGCCCTTCTTTAATTAATTCAGGAAAAAATTGAAGAAAAAAGGTAATTAATAACAACCGAATATGCATTCCATCAACATCAGCATCTGTTGCAATTACAATATTATTATAACGTAATTCTTCTAAACCATCTTCAATATTTAAGGCTGCTTGCAGCAAATTAAATTCTTCATTTTCATACACAATTTTTTTATTCATTCCGTATGAATTTAGCGGTTTACCACGTAAACTAAATACCGCCTGTGTATTTACATTTCTCGATTTGGTAATGGATCCACTTGCTGAATCTCCCTCGGTAATAAACAAGGTACTTTCTAAACGATTCTCCTTTTTTAAATCGTTAAAATGCACTCTGCAATCTCTTAATTTTTTATTGTGTACACTTGCTTTTTTTGCACGTTCACGCGCTAATTTTCTGATGCCTGATAAATCGTTTCGCTCTTTTTCAGCTTGCAATATTTTCTTTTGAATTTTCTCTGCAACGTTTGGGTTTTTATGAAGGTAATTATCCAAATTTGTTTTTACAAAATCAGTAATATACGTACGCACTGTTGGCAAACCGTCACCCATTTCTGTTGAACCTAATTTGGTTTTGGTTTGGCTTTCAAAAATAGGTTCCATTACTTTTACGCTCACTGCGGAAACAATGGATTTACGGATATCAGAAGCTTCATAATTTTTACCAAAATACTCTCGTATGGTTTTTACAATGGCTTCTCTAAAAGCATTTTGATGTGTTCCACCTTGTGTGGTATGTTGTCCGTTTACAAACGAATGATATTCTTCACTATATTGTGCTTTACTATAAGTTAATGCAACCTCTATATCATCTCCTTTTAAGTGAATGATAGGAAATAGTTTTGATTCTTCATCAATATTTTCATCCAATAAATCTTTTAAACCATTTTCTGAAAAATATTTTTCACCATTAAAAACAATTGTTAAACCTGTGTTTAAATACACATAGTTTTTAATCATTTTTACAATGTATTCATTTCTATATTTAAATTTTGAAAAAATTTCTTTGTCTGGAACGAAGGTTACTTTTGTCCCTTTACGTTGTGTTGATTCTGCTGGTTTTTCTTCTAATGTAATATTTCCTGCTGAAAATTCAGCAACTGCCGTTAAATTATCACGAAAAGATTGAACTCTAAAATAAGACGATAATGCATTTACAGCTTTTGTACCAACACCGTTCAATCCTACAGATTTTTTAAAAGCTTTGGAATCATACTTTCCTCCTGTGTTCATTTTAGAAACTACATCTACCACTTTTCCTAAAGGAATTCCTCGACCATAATCACGAATTGTAACCGTTTCATCTTTTACTGAAACTTCAATGGTTTTACCTGCACCCATAACGTATTCGTCAATAGAATTGTCTAATACTTCCTTTATAAGAATATAAATACCGTCATCAGGTGATGCTCCATCTCCTAATTTACCAATATACATTCCCGGGCGCATTCTAATATGCTCTTTCCAGTCGAGTGATCGGATATTATCCTCCGTATAATTTATTTGTTCAGCCATTAAATTTTATAAAAATTCTTGAAGAGTTGCTAAAGTACTATTTTGAGGTATAATATAAAAAAAAGTCTGTTAAAATATTTATTAACAGACTTTCCATATTATTTTTATTATTTCCTTTGAAGGTTCATACAAAAAACATTTATTTTCTATCTCCAAAAATTCTTAATAAATAAAGAAACAGATTTATAAAATCTAAATAAAGTGATAAAGCTCCCATAATAGCTTCTTTTTTATCTTCTTCAGTTCCTTCATTGCCAACGATATTCATTTCCTTTATTTTTTGAGTATCATAGGCAATTAAGGCAACAAAAATTAAAATACCCGCATACGTTGTAATCCAGTACATCATTTCACTTTTTAGAAAAATATTTACTACAGAAGCAATTATTAAACCAATTAATGCCATAAAAGCTAAATTTCCAATGGAAGTTAAATCGCGTTTTGTATAGAAACCATAAATACTCATAACTCCAAAAGTACCTGCTGTTATAAAAAATGTAGTGGCTATTGAAGTGGCTGTATAAGCCATAAAAATAAATGATAAGGTAAGTCCATTAAGTACTGAATACCCCAAAAACAACGCTGTTGCAGTTTGTGCTGAAATTTTATGTATTCTAGCAGCTATATACCCTACACAAGCTATTTCAGCAATAATTAATCCAAAAAATAAAATTTTATTTCCTAAAATTAAATTGATTAACTGAGGTGTTGAAGCTACCCAATATGCAATGATTCCTGTAAGTATTAAAGCTCC
>NZ_JBFFOE010000057.1:0-17170 GCF_041562875.1 Lutibacter sp.
AATAACTCATTGGCTTTTATTATTTTATAAGATATCGTTTTTTCACTGTGTCAACACATAGGATAGCAATTGCAACAGGCCCACCTCTTCCCATATCGAACAGAGAAGTTAAGCCTATAAGCGCAAATAGTACTGCCAATTGTACTTTTCTTACTTTTTTATCCCATTTTATTAATCGTATCATAGTAGATGGTTTATTTTTTGTTTGGATAAATATCCAAGAAATATTTTGGACATAGTTTGTATCTTCTATATCGGGATATTTTTCAATTAATATTTGGCTCAACATAAAAATTTGTGAACTAACGAAAAAGGACTGAGATATGGTACTTTAAAGGTTAAATTTATACACTGGATTTATCAGCCATTACTAAAGAAACATTTCTTTGAAATGTATAGGTTTGAAATGTATAGGTTTGAAATGTATCAATCTAAAAAAAATAATTTTATGCAAAAACAAAATTTAAAAAATCATGGAAAATGGGTGGTAGGCTATCATCTTGTTACATTTTCAGCAATTCTTATACTTATTGTGGGTTCAATGAGGGGTTATTTAAAGTCATCGGATGATAATTTATATTCAGCTTCATTATTAGTATTGATTTCTTTTATTTTATTATTAATGTTTTATTTTGTTAGGTCTTTTGCATTAAAAGCTCAAGATAGAGCAATTAGAGCTGAAGAAAAATTAAGATATTTTATATTAACAGGAAAAGCATTAAGTAATTTTGTAACAACTAGACAAATTGTTGGTTTAAGATTTGCATCAGATGAAGAGTTTCCAGCTTTAGTTGATAAAACTGAAAAAGAAAACCTTTCAGAAAAGGAAATTAAAGTTTTAATAAAAAATTGGAAAGAAGATTTGTATAGAGCATAATATGATTAGTTATAAATAGATAATATTAACCAATATTTTTAGATTTTTCTTTTTTGCCGGCCAAATTGTTTAATAATTGAAATTCTTTATATGCTCTTCTTTTTAATGCAATAGCTGCAAAAATAAAATATATAGCAGTTAGTAACCATAAATGATTCCATTCATTAATTACTTCTAAAAACGAAGCTTCCATTTGTGTTAATCTTACAAAACCATTAATTCCAGCTGAAGACGGAATTATCTTTGAAATTAATTGGTAAAATTCTGAAAATCCTTCAATAGGAAATGACAAACCACTTAGCATTAAGGAAGGAATTGAAAGCAATACTAGAAAAACGATAGAATCTTCTCTTCTTTTAAATAATGAACTAATTGTAATTCCTAAAAACACCACCGAAAATACATAAGGGATTATAAATACGTAAATTAAAAATAAAGAAGATCTAACAGGAATTGAAAATAATGTGTAAACTATTCCAACTTGAATAGGAATAATTACCATAAATATAGCTGTATACAAACATGCCTTTGCCAACAAAATAGGTATTGTTCCTCCTTTATGTAATAACCTTGGAAAATTTGTATGGGTAGTAACGGCTTCTCTTCGCGAGCCACTTAAAATTCCAATTCCCATTAACAATACTAATTGTACAATTAAGGCTGTTAACATTGGTATCATATAAGTTGCGTAACCAGATGAAGTGTTAAATAAACTTGTTGAAATTGCTTGTATTGGTGTATAATTCTGTTGTGCTTTGGATACAGAAACTCCTTTGGCCATTTCTTTTTTAATAAAAATACCTGCGCTAAAATAGCCATTAATAGTAGCTATATCACCTAAAACTCTTTTATAAAAAACCATATTAGATGCATCTGAAAAAGTAGTAATAGTGGTTTGTTTACCGCTTCTAATATTTTTTTCAAAATTCTTTGGAATAATAACAATTCCCTCTACTTTTTTTGAATAATAAGCTCTTTTAGCTTCTTGCAAATCTGTATATATTGAAATTGCTTTAGTGCCTTCTGTAGCGTCTAACATTGCAATATAATCTCTACTCATTTTTGTAGCATCCTGATTTACAATTGCTACTGGGATTTCTTTAACTACCTGATTTGAATATATATATGTATAAACAACTAAAATAATAATTGCTACTGAAAGAAATGTGCTAATAACAGCTTTATCCGATTTAATAGACTTCCATTCCGTTGAAAATGTATTCCAAAAAGAGATTTTTGCTTTGTAATATAATTTAAATAATTTTTTCATTATTAAATACTATGATTAAACACTCCTTTTGAAAACAATCTTTTTAATTTAGAGCAACCTAATGAAATTGGTACAATACATAGAACCACTAAGATAATGATCGCTTTTAACGAATAAAATACTGGAAATCCACGTTGAGATTGATCTAATAATAATTCAAAAAAATGTGTGAATGGAAAAATTTGACTTAGCCATTGCAATACTTTTGGCATTCCGAAAATTGGGAATGTTATTCCTGAAAATGATAAGCTAACAGCCGCAAAACCTGAGCCAATTGTTAGTGCTTCTCTAAAACTATTACTTACAGAAATAAAAAATAATGCGTATGATTGATTTGCCACAATTAATAAAAGTAAACCAAATAATACTGCTAATTTACTTCCGAAAAATGGAAAATCTTGCCATACGTACATACTAAAAAGCATAATAATTCCTACTAATAAAAACCAAACAGTATATGGTAATACTTTACCTAAAATTATTGCCGATAGATTTCCTTCAGTAATATTTAACAATTTATTTCCTTTACTGTATTTTAAATCTGCTCCAAAACAATAAATGGTTGTTAACATTACAAATATTTGAAAAAACATTGCTAAAAATCCAGTATTTAAATAGTACGAATAATTTGTATATGGATTAGATAGTACGTGGTTATTAGAAACAATTGGCCGATAATTAACCATAGCTTGTTGCATTGAGGTTCCTTGTTTACGTTGTTTTTCAATATTGACACCAGCTGAGATAGTCCCAATTACCTTTCTAAATGCTTTATACTCTAATCCACCTGGTAACAATAAATTGCTATTGTATTGATTTATAATACTCACTTGTTTACCACTTTTTAAATCGGCTTCAAAATTTTGTGGAATAGTAATTACACCATACACTTTACCCAACCTAACTAATTCCTCTCCTTTTTGCTGATTTAAAGGAAAATAACCAACTTCAATTTCTGGTGCAGCATCTAACTGAGCAATTACATTTCTTGAAATTGCAGAATGATCTAAATCTACAACTGCAACTGGTAAATTGCGGGCCACACCTTCACTTAAAAGTGTGTTAAAAAACAATATTGAAACAAATGGGAGTACAATTGCAAAAATAAAAGTAGACTTGCTATTAAATAACAGCGCTATTTCTCGTTTTGCAATTCGTAAAGATGGTTTCATTTTACTCATTAAATTGAGAATAATCAATTAAAATACTCATTCCTGGTCTTAAATCAACTTCTTTAGAAACTGGCGCGGCTTTAATTTCAAAAGTTCTAACATCAAAATCTCCCGTTGCTTTTGTTGCGTTCCAAGTTGCATAATCACCTAAGGCTGCTACATAATATATTTTAAATTTTATTTTTTTATTATTTAATGCAGGAATGTTTGCTTCAAAAACTCCTTCTTTTTTAAAGTTAGAAAGGCTTGTTTCCTTAATATTTATAATTGCATAACTATTTGCTAAATCTACCAAATGAACTACAGGATAACCGGCTCCAATTAATTCACCTTCTTCAGGTAAAAAATTAAGTACTTCTGCATCAATTGGTGAAATAATATTACGCTCATTTTTGTAACCTTCTAACTCATTTAAAGCACCATCAGCTTGTTTTACCAAGGCCGTTGCAGCTGCAATATCTTCATTTCTTGCACCCTTTAATGCCATTTGGTACATACTTAAAGCAGCTTCTTGATCTTTAATTGCTACTTCTCTTTTAGCAAAAATTTCATCGCGTTGTTGTTCAGAAATTACACCATCTTTAAATAAATTTTCCATACGAGCAAAGGTTTTTTTCATAACATTAGCAGCAGCAGTTGCTTTTTCATACACACTTTTTGCTCCTCTAATTTCCTCTACTCTTGCACCATTGGTTGCTTTATTTTTTTGAGCATTTGCAGCATCTCTTAAGGCCAGTGCTTGTTGCTCTTTTGCCATAATTTCAGGACTTGAGAGTGTTGCTAATAATTGTCCTTTTTTAACACTTTCTCCTTCATTAACTTCAAAAGAATTAATACGAGTTGGTATTTTAGCAGATAAATAAATTTCTTTAGCTTCAATTCTACCTTGTAATACCAATGCTTTTGGTTTTGATATAAACCATATTCCTGATAACACTAAAATTGCAATAATAACAATGCTAATTAATGATTTTATAAATTTTGGATTTCTCATTTTTAATTTAATTTTGATTTAAGAAAGTTGCTGTTTTTCCTGTAAGTACCATTAACTCTCCATAAGTTATAGTATATTCGTACAAGGCTTTTATTTTATGTAATTGTATTTCAGATAATTTTAAAGTTGCGTCTACTACTTCTAAAGATGTTCCTGTACCTTCTTCAAAAGCACGTGTACGCATAAATTTTAATTTTTCGGCAAATATTTCATCGGCATTTAAACTTTCGTATTGTTCCAATTCTTTTTCCATTGTATTGTACAATTTTTCTGTATATGTAGTTAAATTTAGTCTTGCTTGTTTGTCTATTTCTTCAACCTGAGCAATTTTATATTTTGAAGCTTTTATCTTATGCTCTCTTTGAAAACCATTAAACAATTCCCACTCAACACCTACTCCAACAAACCATTTTGTATCTACTAAAGGTAAATTATCTTTCCAAAGTACATATTTTCCAAAAACACCCACTTTAGGGAAATAATCACTATTTTCTACCTTTACACCAACTTCTGCTAGCTCATGATTTTTTTCAATAGTTTTTAATTGTTTATTTTCAATAATCATTTCATCTTGAAATTCTTTCAATGGTTTTATAATTGTTGGCTTATTAAATTTGCTTGAAAAACCTTCAATAGCAGTTATACCAATTAAATTTTGAACAGCTGTAGTTGCTAAAGACACATCTTTTTTTGCGGCAAGTAACTCTCTATTAGCATTTGACAATGCTACTTTTGCGTTTAATGTTTCTACTTCTGGAATTAAACCATTTTCAAAAAACTTTGTTGCTTGGGTGTTATGTAATAAAATTACATCGTATACATCTTGTCGTAATTGAACAGCTTCTTTTGCTAATTTTAACTTAAAAAAGTAATTAATTAAATTTATAGTTAACTCATCTTCTTTAATTTTATGATGTATTTCTGATAAATCTAACTTAATTTCAGAAGCTTTATTTGCGGCATTAATTTTTCCTCCAGCAAAAATTGGCATAGATACATCTGCAGTGGCAAACCCTAAGTTTTTTTCTTGTAATGTCAAATTCCAATCACCTAGAACTGCTGCAGGATTTGGAATACTTAATAAACCTCCAATCATATTTCTTTGGTTGTTTAAATCTACAGCAATATCTTCATCTAAATGTAAATAAGTACCTGAAATACCAACTTTCGGCAATCGCAAACCCTTTGTTGCTTTATGCTCTTCTTCCATAGCCTTCACTTCAAAGCTTGATGCTTTAGCTTCACCATTTTTGGATAACATTTCATGATATGCTTGTTTTAAAGTTAGTTCTTGAGCATTTGTAAACGTTGCAACAAGTCCTAAAAGCAATAGTAATTTTAGTTCTATTCTGCTCAATTTCATTAATTTTAAATTTATAATTGCTTTCATTTATTTTAAAATTTTTAAAATATTATCTGTTAAACTTTTTACGTCATTTATTGTAACTTCTTGTTCTCCAAATATGTTTTTTCGGGTAAAGTTTATATAATCTACTGAATAAATTAAGATGTGATAATGTAATTGATATATGGTTGTGCTAGGTGAAATTTCACCAGAATTAACTCCAATATTTTTAATTCGTTCCATTAATTCTGCACTCTTAAATTTAATTTCATCTGAGGCCAAAAAATTCTCATTATGAAGTAGTTGATAAAAGAATTTTGAAGCAATTGGTTCATTTAAAAAGTAAATGACCCTGTTTTGAATAAACGATTCAATTAATGGTCGAACACTTGTTTGATTTAGGGCCAATAAAAAATCCAACTCTTTGTATAATGAGTTTACTTTATCGTAATATAATTCATTAATCAAATCTTGCTTTCCTTTATATGTTCTATACAAATATCCTCCACTAACTTCGGCATTTTTTGCTATCATTGCAATTGTTGTAGCTTCAATACCATTTTCAACAATTGTTTTCATGGTGGCCTCTTTTATTCTAACTATTTTATCTACATCTATTTTACGTGCCATTCTATTTTTTTTGAGTCGACAAATGTATGAATAAATATTCATTCATTTATTATTTTAGATATTTATTTTTAGAACGAATATTCTTTATTAATTTAGAGGAAATTTAAAAGTATGTATGCCATTTTAGATTGTAATAGTTTTTATGCTTCTTGCGAGCGTGTATTTAAGCCTAATTTATTGGGAAAACCTATTGTTGTTTTATCTAATAATGATGGTTGTGTAATTGCGCGAAGTGAAGAAGCAAAACCATTTATACCAATGGGAGCTGAAGCATTTAAATACGAACATGTTTTTAAAGAAAATAAAATTCATGTTTTTTCATCTAATTACTCATTGTACGGAGATTTAAGTACTCGGGTTATGGCTATTTTATCAAAATATGTTTTAGAAATGGAGGTGTATTCAATAGATGAAGCTTTTTTTAAATTAGATGGAATTAAGAAAGAAGAACTAGAAGCGTATGTTTTAAAAATAAAAAATACGATTGAAAAGCAGGTTGGAATACCTGTGAGCATTGGAGTAGCACCAACAAAATCATTATCAAAAGTTGCTAATAAAATTGCAAAACAATATACTGGCAAAACAAAAGGTGTGTATGTTATTTCAACTGATGAAAAATGTATTAAAGCATTAAAATGGACGAAGGTTGAAAATGTTTGGGGAATTGGCAGAAGTATTTCAAAACAGTTGAAATATAGGAATATACATACCGCTTATGATTTTACTGTTTTACCTGATGAGTTTGTTCGTAAAAATTTTTCAGTAGTTGGTTTACGTTTAAAAAATGATTTATCAGGGATTTCTACTATTGGTTTTGAAGAAGTAAAAGACAAACAAAATATTGCAACTACAAGAACTTTTGAAAATGCATTAAAAGAATATGAACCTATTAAAGAACGTATTGCTACATTTGCCAATTCTTGTGCAGAGAAACTTCGGAAACAGCATTCAGAATGTAGTTATTTATACGTTTTTTTGAAAACAAGTAGCTATTCAAATGTGAAACGAAATGTAGGCGTTGTAATTCATTTGCCATATGTAACAAATTCAAGCATCACCATTTGTAATTATGCCATTAAAGGAATAAATCAACTTTATAAAAAAGGGTATAATTATAAAAAGGCAGGTGTTATTGTAATGGGAATAAAATCTGAAAAGCATCATCAATTTTCCATATTTGAAGATGAAAATCCAAAACACAAAACTTTGATGCATGTAATGGATACTCTAAATTTAAAATACAATGCTCCAAAAATTAAAATAGCCAATCAAGATTTAGATAAAACTTGGAAAATGAAGCAAGAACATTTATCACCAAGATACACAACCGCAATTAATGATATAATTGAAATAAAATGCGATTAAAAAAAATTATAGACACAAATAACCTAACAATATACAGTCCTGAAAAAACAGAATTAAAAGAAAGACCTATTGTGAATGAGGATATTTCTGCAGGTTTTCCCTCACCTGCGGAAGATTTTAAAGAAGTACGTATAAGCTTAGATAAAGAATTAGTAAAAAATGAAGAAGCTACTTTTTATGCACGTGTGAGGGGGAACTCTATGATTGACGCCAATATTGAAGATGGTGATTTATTAGTTATAGACAGAAGCATAGAAACTAGAAACGGTAAAATTGCCGTTTGTATGATTGACGGTGAATTCACCATAAAAAGATTGAAAGTTGAAAAAGATTGTGTGTATTTAATGCCAGAAAATAAAAATTACAAACCTATTAAAGTAACTGAAGGAAATGATTTAATTGTTTGGGGTATAGTAATCTATGTTATTAAAAAAGTATAATGCGTGAGCGGTTGAAGTGATATCCTTTTTGGAGATTGGAGCGAAGAGATAATTACCAAAAAGATTTAACGAAAGACGCGACGGTAATTTTTTATTACCGACACGCCCAATTGTTTTTAATCTTTCAAAATAGTTCTTGAAATTACAATTTTTTGAATTTCAGAAGTACCTTCATAAATTTGCGTAATTTTTGCATCACGCATTAAACGTTCTACATGATATTCTTTCACAAATCCATATCCACCGTGAATTTGAACAGCTTCAACCGTTACAGCCATTGCCATATCAGCAGCATATAATTTTGCCATTGCACCACTTAAATCATAATTTTTATGTTCGTCTTTATCCCAAGCCGCTTTTATGCATAAATGACGAGCAGCTTCAATTTGAGTTGCCATATCTGCTAATTTAAATGCAATTGCTTGATGTTGGCTTATTTCTTTTCCAAAAGCTTTTCGTTCTTTAGAATATTTTAAAGCTAGTTCATAAGCACCAGAAGCAATTCCTAGGGCTTGAGAAGCAATTCCAATTCTACCACCAGCCAATGTTTTCATAGCAAATGTAAAGCCAAAACCATCTTCACCAATTCTATTTTCTTTAGGAACTTTAACATCCGTAAACATTAAAGAATGCGTGTCAGAACCACGAATTCCTAATTTATTTTCTTTGTTTCCAACTACAAAACCTTCAGTTCCTTTTTCAATAATTAAAGCATTAATTCCTTTATGTCCTTTTTCAACATGAGTTTGTGCAATTACAAGATAAACACTTGCGGACCCACCATTTGTAATCCAATTTTTTGTCCCATTTACTAAATAATGGTCACCTTTATCAATGGCTGTTGTACGTTGAGATGTAGCATCAGAACCAGCTTCTGGTTCGCTTAAACAAAAAGCTCCAATAATTTCACCTGTAGCAAGTGGAACTAAGTATTTTTGTTTTTGCTCTTCAGTACCATAAGTTTCAAGTCCCCAACAAACTAAAGAGTTGTTTACAGACATTACAACTGAAGCAGAAGCATCAATTTTTGAAATTTCTTCCATAGCTAACACATAGGAAATAGTATCTAAACCGCTACCTCCATATTTTGGATCAACCATCATGCCTAAAAAACCAAGCTCTCCCATTTTTTTAACTTGTTCAGCAGGGAATTGTTGTTTTTCATCACGCTCTATAACTCCAGCTAAAAGTTCCGTTTGAGCAAAATCACGAGCAGCATCACGTATCATTATTTGCTCTTCAGTTAAATTAAAATCCATAATTAATAACAGTTTTAAATAAAAGGTTAATTTTTCCCAAATATAACGCTTTTTTCAATTAATTTTTATTAAATATGTAAAATATTATTGTAATAACTATACGGTTTAATTTTGTAATTTGAGTTTATAAAAAGTTTTATTTTAACAAATAATTACTTCAAAATTCTTTATTAATAAGCATATGATTTTATTATATTTGGTAAATTTTTAATTTGTAATTATAAATAATAAGATTATGACACAAATGTAACCTCCTTTGGGAGGAAATTTTTTTAAAAGACAAAACGATAAATTTGTTAAAAGTAGTCATCAAATCTAATTTATAATTATAAAATAATAGGAATGAAAGAATTATTAAAAAAGTACGAAAACAAAAAACCAGAAATAGTGTTTCATTGGCAAGATCAAGAAACAGAAGCAGAAGGTTGGACAGTTATAAATTCATTAAGAGGTGGTGCTGCAGGTGGGGGCACTAGAATGCGTAAAGGTTTAGATATGAATGAAGTACTTTCATTAGCTAAAACTATGGAAGTAAAATTTACAGTTTCAGGACCAGCTATTGGAGGCGCAAAATCAGGTATCAATTTTGATCCAAATGACCCAAGGAAAAATGAAGTTTTAAGGCGTTGGTACAAAGCAGTAACTCCATTATTAAAACATTATTATGGTACAGGAGGTGATTTAAATGTAGACGAAATACATGATGTGATACCAATGACTGAAGAATGTGGTGTTTGGCACCCGCAAGAAGGGGTTTTTAATGGGCATTTTAAACCAACTGAGGCTGAAAAAATTAATAGAATTGGCCAACTTAGATTTGGTGTTATTAAGGTAATTGTTGATAAAAAATATTCACCAGACTTAGAAAGGAAATATACTGTAGCAGATATGCTTACCGGTTACGGTGTTGCTGAAGCTGTAAATCATTACTACAATATTTACGGGGGGTCTATTAAAGGTAAAAGAGCCATTGTTCAAGGATTTGGAAATGTTGGTTCAGCATCAGCTTATTATTTAACACAATTAGGAGCTAAAGTAGTTGGAATTATTGATAGTGTTGGAGGATTGATAAATGAAGAGGGTTTTACGATGGATGAAATGACTGCTTTATTTTTACAAAAAGATGGGAATAAGTTAAATGCAGCGAATTTAATTTCTTTTGATGAAATGAATAACAATATTTGGTCTGTACCAGCTGAAATTTTTGTTCCAGCAGCAGCATCAAGATTGGTAACTAAAGATCAAGTTACTAAAATGATTGAAGCAGGATTAGAAGTAATTTCTCCTGGTGCGAATGTTCCATTTGCCGATAAAGAAATTTTCTTTGGTCCAATTATGGAATTCACAGATAAAAAGGTAAGTTTGTTGCCTGATTTTATTTCAAACTGTGGAATAGCTAGAGTTTTTGCATATTTGATGGAGTCTAAAATAAAATTACCAATGAGAGATGAATCAATTTTTAATGATACATCAAACACAATAAAAAAAGCATTGGAAAACATATATAAGAAAAGTAATAGCAAACAAAATATATGTAAAACAGCTTTTGAAATAGCTTTAAAACAATTAATTTAAAATTTAATAAATGGAAACACTTATAATTCTAATATTCGTAGTAGGATATTTAGCAATTGCTTTAGAACATAATTTAAAATTGGATAAGTTAATTCCAGCCTTAGCTATGATGGCCATTTTATGGGCATTGGTAGCTTTTGGAATTGAAACTTTTCCAAATTGGTTTAATTCTGGAGCACATAAATTAATTGAAGGGTTTTCAAGTTTTTCTTTGGAAGAAAAGCATCATTTATTAGAAGAAACGCTATTACATCACTTAGGTAAAACAGCCGAAATTCTATTTTTCTTATTAGGAGCTATGACCATTGTTGAAATTATAGATTATTTTGATGGTTTTGCAACTTTTAAAAATTACATTAGAACCAAAAACAAGAAAAAACTATTGTGGATTTTTGCGTTTTTAGCATTCATACTTTCGGCTATTATAGATAACTTAACGGCTACTATTGTTTTAATTACAATACTTCAAAAAATTATAAATGATAAAAATACACGTTTATGGTTTGCGGGTATTATAATTATTGCTGCTAATGCTGGTGGAGCTTGGTCGCCAATTGGTGATGTTACTACTACAATGCTTTGGATTGGGAAAAAAGTTACCTCTGCAAAATTAATTGAATATTTAATTATACCATCTTTATTATGTATGGCAGTACCAACATTTATTGCTTCATTTATGAAACCTTTTAAAGGGAATATTGAAGATGTTATTGTTGATAAAGATTCTTCTGAAAATAAATATGGGGCTGTTATGCTTTATTTAGGGTTGGGATCCATTTTATTTGTACCTATATTTAAAACAATAACACATTTACCACCTTATGTTGGTATGATGTTGTCTTTATCTTTTGTAGGTATTTTTGCTGAGATTTATAGCAGATCACAATTTAGCATCTCAAATATTTTAGAAGATGATGCAAATGATTCAACAGGTTTTCATAGCCCAGTTCATAAGTCGTTATCAAGAATTGAAATGCCAAGCGTATTATTTTTCTTTGGTATTTTAATGGCTGTGGCAGCTTTAGAATCCTTGGGAATGTTATTTTTAGGAGCTGAAGGTTTAAAAACAATTATTCCAAATACAGATATTGTTGTAATGCTTTTAGGAGTTGGGTCGGCAGTAGTTGATAATGTTCCATTAGTGGCAGCAAGTATGGGAATGTTCCAAGAGCCTATAGATAGTCATTTATGGCATTTTGTAGCATATTCAGCGGGAACAGGAGGAAGTATGTTAATAATTGGTTCTGCTGCAGGAGTTGTAGCTATGGGAATGGAAAAAATTAATTTCTTCTGGTATTTTAAAAATATAGCTTGGTTAGCAGCAATTGGATTTGCTGTAGGGGCCATTGCGTTTATGCTTATAAGGAATCTTTAAGATCTATTTGATAAAAATTATAACCCGAGAAAATTCTCGGGTTTTTTATATTTAAAAAGTAAACAATTTTTGCATAGTATTTTCGTTAAACAGAAATAAGAATCATAAAATAAAAAATTAATGTTTTTAATGGTACAACAAGGAGCATCAGATATTTTGGAAGAAGTGGTTTCTGAAGAAAAAACACTTTCAATTTATAAGTTAATAATGGATGGAGGTATAGGCGGACAAATTATTATTGCACTGTTAGTGGTTTTATTAACTGTAGCGTTGTACATTTATTTTGAACGTTTTTTTGCAATTAAAGCAGCTTCTAAAACGGATAGTAATTTTATGAATCAAATTAGAGATCATGTATCTCATGGAAAATTAGATGCAGCAAAAGTTTTATGTGCACAAGCCAATTCTCCTGCTTCAAGATTGATTGAAAAAGGAATTTCAAGAATTGGAAAACCTTTAGCGGATATAAATACGGCGATAGAAAATGCCGGACGGTTAGAAATTTATAAACTAGAAAAAAATGTAAGTGTAATAGCAACTATTGCTGGGGCAGCACCAATGCTTGGTTTTTTAGGAACTGTAATTGGAATGATTGTAGCTATTCACGAAATTGCAAACGCAGGAGGTCAAATAGATATTAAAATGTTGTCAGACGGTTTGTATACTGCAATGACAACAACGGTAGCTGGACTTATTGTAGGTATTATTGCTTATATTCAATACAATCACTTAGTTGTTAGAACCAATAAAGTGGTTTATGAAATGGAAGCACATTCTGTAGAATTTTTGGATCTATTAAACGAACCAATATAATTAATGTTTAGTTGTTTTAGGATTGAATTGTTAAATCACATTTAAAATAATTCAACACATTACTTAAACAAATAAACAATTCAACAAAATATTATGGATATTAGAGGAAGAAATAGAATAAGTCCAGACTTCAATATGTCATCTATGACTGATATTGTTTTTTTGTTGCTTATATTTTTTATGATAACTTCAACTTTAGTTACAACTAGCGCATTAGATATTTTACTTCCAAAGGCAAGTGGAAAAACTGAAAACCGAAAAGCAGTTTCAGTAAGTATTACTAAAAATTTAACTTTTTATATTGATGATAAAAAAGTAAATGAATCTAACTTGGAACAAGATTTGTTAACTATTTTATCAAAACAGGAAAGTCCAACCATAATTTTAAGAGCTGAAGAAGGCGTGCCTATTGAAAAAGCTGTAAAAATTATGGATATAGCAAATAGAAATAGGTATAAAGTAATATTAGCAGTTCGTCCAAAATAAAATGTTTAGTTTTTTAGATACAACATATAAAAGAAAATCAGCAGCTTTAACAAGTGTAATTATGAGTTTGTTATTAGTTCTTATTTTTTTTGTTGGAATGACTTATTTAGATCCACCAGAAGAATATGGAATTGCTGTAAATTTTGGAACTTCAGCTATTGGTATGGGAGATATTCAACCTACAGAACCATTAAAATTAACTTCAGAAGAAAAATTACAAGAAGAAGTTAAAGAGACAGTAGAACCTGAAGTTTCACAAAAAACTTCAGAAACTTTAGAAGAAGAAGTTGCTACACAAAATAATGAAGAAGCAATAGCAATTCAGAAAAAGGTTGATGCTAAAAAGAAAGCAGATGAAATCACGAAAAATGCTGAGTTAGAAAAGGAACGTATTGAAAAAGTAAAACTAGCTGCTATTGCTAAACAAAAAGCAGAAGAGGAAGCAAAAAGGAAAAAATTAGACGCTTTAATTGGTGGAATAAATAATTCTGATGGTACTGCAACAGGAGGTGAAGGTAATGATTCAAAACCTGGGGATAAAGGAAATATAAATGGTGATCCAAATGCAAATGGATATTATGGAAATGGTGGCGGTGGCGGTAACGGAGATTATAATTTAGGAAATAGGAAACCATTGAGTAGACCAAAACCAGATTATATTTGTAATGAGGAAGGATTGGTTGTAGTTAGTATTGAAGTAGATGTAAATGGTAGAGTTATTAAAGCAACAGCAGGAGTTAAAGGATCAACAAATACAGCACAGTGTTTATTATCTCAAGCAAAAGAAGCTGCTTTAAAAACTAAATGGAACGCAGATGCAAAAGCGCCTTCAAAACAGGTTGGAACTATAAAATACAGATTTACATTATCTCAATAAATTTTAATGAATTATACAGAGACCCTTGATTGGATGTTTGCACAATTACCAATGTTTCAAAGAGATGGTAAAACAGCATTTAAAAAAGATTTAACAAATAGTGTAGCTTTTTCAAAGCACTTGAATTATCCTGAAAAAAAGTTTAAATCAATTCATGTAGCCGGGACTAACGGAAAAGGCTCTACAAGTCATATGATAGCTTCCATATTACAAGAAGCAGGTTATAAAGTTGGTTTGTATACATCACCACATTTAAAAGATTTTAGAGAACGCATTAAAATTAATGGAGAGGTAATTTTAAAAGATGAAGTTGTAGATTTTATAGAAGAAAATAATTCATTTTTAAAACAACATAATCTTTCATTTTTTGAAATGACTGTTGGTTTAGCTTTTGATTGTTTTGCAAAAAAAGAAGTTGATATAGCAGTTATTGAGGTAGGTTTGGGAGGAAGGTTAGATTCAACAAATATTATTACTCCTGAAGTATCAGTAATTACTAATATAGGATTTGATCACATGCAATTTTTAGGTGAAACACTCTCCGAAATTGCCTTTGAAAAAGCAGGGGTTATAAAAAATGAGGTTCCAGTGGTTATTGGAGAATTTCAAGAAGAAACATATCCAGTTTTTGAAAAAGTAGCGAAAGAACATGAATCACCATTATTTTTAGCCTCATCTACTATTAAAACTAGCTATGTTTCAGATTTAGAAGGGAATTATCAAATCCATAATATAAAAACAGTTCTTCAAAGTATTGCTATTCTAAAAACAAAAGGGTTTAGTATTTCTGAAGAAAACATTAAAAATGGTTTGCAAAAAGTTGTTGAAAACACAGTGCTTTTAGGAAGATGGCAAACGCTAAAAGAACAACCAAAAGTAATTTGTGATACAGGGCATAATAAAGAAGGATTATACTATGTTTTTAAACAATTGAAACAAGAATCTTTTAAAAAACTTCATATTGTTTTTGGTGTTGTAAATGATAAAGATTTAAATTCAATTCTTCCATTATTTCCCAAAAATGCAACTTATTATTTTTGTAAGCCAAATATTCCACGAGGTTTAAATGCAACAGATTTACAAAAGAAATGTTTAGAATTTGATTTAATTGGAAATGTTTATTCTTCAGTAAAAGAGGCATATAATGAATCTTTAAACTTAGCTGAGGATAAAGATTTGATTTTTATTGGCGGAAGCACTTTTGTTGTGGCTGAGGTAGTGTAAAGATACATAATTAAAGATAACTAATTAATAATTAGGTAGTTGATTTTTGAGTTAATATAATTTTTACTATATTAGCACCATTCAATTCAATAATTAATATTGTTTTAATAAGATCTTAATAGCTACCCGCCCTAGAATGCTACAATCTTACCTCATAATTTAGTGTCATAAACTAATCTAATTTAAATCCTGAACAGGAATCTTAATTTTTAAAAATTAATAATAATTAACTCCACCAGAACGATTAATTATTTTAATGTTCAAATTTTTCATACCCATTTACTAACTAAAAAACTATATTTATGAAAATTGTTAAAAAATTATCGATAGGATTACTTGTGTTTATTTGTATGTTTACTTCTAATATTATTGCACAAGATGAAGCAAAAAAAGAAGAATTTAAACCTGTTTATTTAACGATTACAACAGGGCATTGGAGTGATGATCCAAATGTTGATGGAGCAGATTGGCTGAAAACTGAAATAGAGTACTTTGAAAAGGTAACCATGAAAAACGATTTAATTATAGGCTCAGGTTATTATACACATTATTTTACAGCCGATAATTCAGAAGTCATTTTTGTTTCTGTTTATAAAAATTGGGAAGATATTGAAAAAGCAAATGATGTAACAGCTAAATTGGTTGAGGAAGGGTGGCCAGATAAAGAAAAGAGAGAAGCTTTTTTTAAAAAGCAAAGCAGTTATTATAGTTCAAAGCATAGCGATGAAATTTATGTATCAGGACCATATACTATGCCAGTAAAAACAGAGTCTAAAGACCCTTTATTGTTTTATGTAAAAAAGAATACAATGGGTAATGGAGGATCGGGTTTTAAGGAGTACTTTGAAAATATTACTATGAAAAACACTTTTTTAAAGGGATATTATACTCACAGACATCGTTGGGGATCAAATAGTCAAGATGCTATTGAAGTATTTGTATTTGATAAATTAGCCGATATTGAAAGTTCTTTTGATGAAACAGCTAAATTAGTTAAAGCATATTGGCCTGATGTGAATAAAAGAAAAGAGTTTTTTAAAGAATATAATAAATTGTTTGATGGACATGGGGATTATCTTTACCACAATGTTCCAGAGTTATCAAAATAAATAAATTCAATAAAATATTGACTCTGAACCAATTGGTTCAGAGTTTTTTTTACTCATTTATTTTGCGAACCAAAGAATAAAAAAAATTACAAAATTTTATTTATTTTTCTTCAAAAAGCTTTGTATAATACAAAATGTAGTTATATATTTGCAACCGCTTAGGGCAATTAGCTCAGTTGGTTCAGAGCATCTCGCTTACACCGAGAGGGTCGGGGGTTCGAATCCCTCATTGCCCACCAGAGTTAAAAGCTTCCATTTTTTGGAAGCTTTTTTTATTTAAAATTAATTTTATCTAAACATGAGTTTTAAGATTGCATGGAAAGGTTCAAATGTAACTTCCGTGAGTGTTTGCCTAAACT
>NZ_JBFFOE010000058.1:0-16065 GCF_041562875.1 Lutibacter sp.
ATAAAAATTTGACTTTTTTTAAGTTTATTACCACACTATGATCCTGAACTTTTTGCTAAGTATTCTAATTATTAGCGGCTGCAAATGTAAAACCTTTTTCGCTATTTAAACTACACTTTTTTGAAGTTTTTTTTATTTTTTATTTATTATCAAACCAAAGCCCTGAATTAAAACTACTTATCCTTTCTATAAAAAATTACATTGAAGTATATTTATTAAAATTTGGAGAACTAATATAAATTATATATTTCAATTTGACACTAAACCGTTGATATATTATTTCTTTTTAACCTTGGTTTTAACTTCTGGTTTTGGCACATCTATCCATTTACTACTTAATTCAAGGTAATTAAAATCTAGTTTTGAAGGTTGTTCTACTAAAACACCATCAATAAATGCACGCTGTAAAATATCTTCAATTAAAAAATCCTCCTTATTATTAATTGGATCATATTCATCTTTTAACGATAACTTAAAAAAATTAGCTGTGGCATTGTACCAAAAAGCTTTCCAGCCACTTCGTAAATTCTTTATTAAAGTAAATGAGGTATCTCCAGTTTGCCTATGCACAAGCTTAATTAGTATACGCCCTTCAGTTCTTGTCAGCTTCTTTAGTTGGCTTGTTAACTCTTCTTCTAAATAATTTTGAATTAGTTTGGTGTACTCTTTCTTTCTCCTTTTAGATGTAATATTTTCTAATCTTTCAGTTAAAGCATTCAATCTGTCGGCTGCTAATTTCGCATAAGGGTATGCTTTTAAAGTTTTTTTACGAAACCAATAATAATATCTACGATCGTAATCTGTTTTGAAATTTAATTTTTTTAATAAAAGAACTTCGTTTAGTTCAATTAATAAAGTATCACCTTCAAAAATAATATAACGATCTGTTAATAATACAGAATCTATATCTCTTTCTACTTGAGAAAAAAGTAAAGTACTTAACAACAATATAGGTAAAAAAACACCCGTTTTAAGATTACATGCCATCTTCAATATTTAAATCTAAAAGAATTTCAAAAATACAACTTTCAAAAATCTATTTCAAAATAACTTTTCAAAAAGTTTAAACTTTAAATAAACTATTAAATTGTACGTATAAGTAACAATTTAGTATATTCGTTTTTTTAAACAACATTATAATTATGAGTAAAAAAATATTAAACAAAAAATCGATTGATTTTTTAGAAAAGTACTTAAATAATGCCTCTCCTACTGGCTATGAAAGTGAGGGTCAGAAAATTTGGATGGATTATCTAAAACCATACGTTGACACTTTTATTACTGATAGCTACGGTACAGCAGTTGGTATTATTAATCCTGATGCAAAATTTAAGGTGGTTATTGAAGGACATGCTGATGAAATTTCTTGGTATGTAAATTATATTACACCTGAAGGTTTAATATATGTAATAAGAAATGGCGGAAGCGATCATCAAATTGCACCTTCAAAAATTGTAAATATTCACACTAAAAAAGGGATTGTAAAAGGTGTGTTTGGATGGCCTGCTATCCATACGCGCAAAGGTGATAAGGAAGAAATTCCAAAATTGGACAATATTTTTATTGATGTTGGTTGTAAAAAGAAAGTAGAAGTTGAAGAATTAGGTGTTCACGTTGGTTGTGTTATTACGTATCCTGACACTTTCTTCATTTTAAATAAAAATAACTTTGTATGTAGAGCACTTGATAACAGAATGGGTGGTTTTATGATTGCTGAAGTTGCTCGTTTATTAAAGGAGAACAATAAAAAACTTCCTTTTGGTTTGTATATCACAAATTCTGTTCAAGAAGAAATAGGTTTACGTGGAGCTGAAATGATTACACAAACAATTAAACCAAATATTGCGATTGTTACTGATGTTTGTCATGACACTACAACTCCAATGATTGACAAGAAGAAAGAAGGTGAAACAATTTCAGGTGACGGACCCGTTATTAGTTATGCTCCTGCTGTTCAACATAATTTACGTGATTTAATTGTTGATACTGCAATCGCAAATAAAATTCCTTTTCAACGTTTAGCTTCTTCTCGTGCAACAGGAACTGATACGGATGCTTTTGCTTATAGTAATGGTGGTGTTCCATCTGCATTAATTTCATTAGCGCTACGTTATATGCATACTACGGTAGAAATGGTACATAAAGATGATGTTGAAAATGTAATTAAATTAATTTACGAAACATTACTTTCAATTAAAGATGGTGAAACATTTAGTTATTTTGATTAAATGATAATACTTAGAACTCTTTTGGCAGCTATTAGATTGCTGCTTTTCTTACTAATTACATTAATTGTTTATGGTATCTTACTATTAACTAATATATTTTATAAAAATAAAGACAAGAAAATTAAAAATGGTATTGTTCACAGACGATTTATAATTAGACTTTTACATCTAGTTTTAGGTTCAAAAATTACAATTTATGGTAATGAACCAAAAGTTTCAGGTTTAATTATTTCAAACCATAGAAGTTATTTTGATCCATTGGTTATTTTAAGAAATATTTTAGCCTATCCAATTGGAAAGAAAGAAGTAGCATCTTGGCCTTTAATAGGAAATGTTTGCAAAACTACTGGTGTTATATTTGTAAAAAGAGAAGATAAAGAAAGTAGAACAGAAACTATAAATGAAATTCGTTTAGTTTTAGAGAAAGGGTTTTCAATATTAAATACTCCTGAAGGAACCACTCACATAGAGCCAACTACTATTAAGTTTAAGCCAGGCGCTTTTGTTATAGCAGCTCAATTAGGTGTTCCTGTAATTCCAGTTGCTGTAGATTATAAAAACCTTGATGATGCTTGGATTGGAAATGATACATTTGTTCCTCATTTTTTAAGGTGTTTTGGAAAATGGCAAACTGAAATTAAAGTCAGTTATTTAGAACCTATCTATTCTAATGATGTAGAAGAATTAATTGCATCAACAAAAATGCAAATTGATCATGAACTTATTAGGTTTAGAAAAGATTGGGATTAAAATAACTCATAAATATCTATAAAAAATTCGAAAGCTCATCAGAAATTAATTTGATGAGCTTTTTTTTATGCTCTAGAACATAATTTTGACAACATATTTTTGTAAGTTTATTAATTATACTCTATTCCTATTCTTTATGAAAAACACAATTGCCGAACGTATCTTCGATTTTTTAAAAAACTTCCCTCCTTTTGATGTTTTAGAAAAAGAACAATTATTTCAAATTGCTTCACAAGTAAAAGTAACTTATGTTGAAAAAGGTGATTTTGTTTTCAAGCAAGAAGAAAATCCGCATCTGCATTTTTACATTGTAAAAGATGGTGCCATTGGTTTATATAGAACTATGGAAAATGATCAAATTTTAGTTGATATTTGTGACGAAGGAGATGTTTTTGGATTAAGACCTTTAATTCAAAACGATCATTACTTAATGAGTGCTAAAGCAAATGAAGAATCTATTTTATATGCTATTTCTGTTGATTTATTAAAAGAAATTATAAAAATTAATGGTAAAGTCCAAAAATTTATAATTGCCAGCTTTTCTTCAAACATAAAAACACCTTACGCCAAAACCAATAATGGTCAATTATTTGCCAATGTTGAAACACTTGAAACTATAGATTCTAATTTTTCTGAAGTAAGAACAGCTGAATTTAGTAAAAATCCCATTACATGTTCTAAAAATGCTACTATAAAAGAAGCTGCTCAAATAATGAGTTCAAAAAGGGTTGGCTCCATTTTAATAGTTGAAAATAAAATTCCTTTAGGTATTATTACTGATAAAGATTTACGTTTAAAAATAGCAACAGGTTTGGTTTCTATTGATGAAAACGTTTCCAAAATAATGTCTTCACCAGTAATTACTTTTCCTAAAGAAATTACCATTGCAGAAGCTCAAATAGCAATGATTAAAAATAAAGTAACACATTTATGCATTACTGCAAATGGAAAACCAACTTCTGAATTAGTTGGTATTTTATCTGAACATGATATTGTTGTATTGCATGGTAATAATCCATCTGTATTAATAAAAGAAATAAAACGTGCAAAAGACACTGAAAAATTAAAGTATATAAAAGAAAAAGCATCAAAACTACTTAAAGGCTATATAGAACAAAGTATACCAATCATATTTATTTCAAAAATTATTTCAGAAATTAATGATGCAATTACCATAAAAGCTATAGAACTTTCTTTAGAAGAAATGGAAACTCAACCACCAGTAAAATATGGTTGGTTAGCATTAGGAAGTCAAGGAAGAAAAGAGCAACTCCTAACTACCGACCAAGATAATGCGTTAGTTTTTGAAGATGTTTCTAAAGAAAATTATAAAACAACAAAAGATTACTTTTTACTACTTGCAAAAAAAGTTACTAATAAACTTCACACTGTTGGATTTGAATACTGCCCAGCTAATATGATGGCGAGTAACCCAAATTGGTGTTTGTCACTAACAGAATGGAAAACTCAATTTAATAGTTGGATTACAAAACCTTCAGAAGATACTATTATGTTATGCACCATATTTTTTGATTACAATTTAATATATGGTGATAAACAATTAGTATCAAATATGACTGATAGTATTTTTAAATCTATTCACACTTATGAGATATTTTTAAATTTCTTAGGTAGAAATGCGCTTTTAAACCCTCCTCCTCTTGGATTTTTTAGACAATTTTTAGTAGAGCAAGATGGTGAACATAAAGATCAATTCGATTTAAAAAGTAGAGCCTTAATGCCTTTAATTGATGCTGCCAGATTACTTACTTTATCTTTAGATATTAAGGACAAAAACAATACAATTGCCAGATTTAATAAATTAGCAAAAATAGAACCTCAAAATGCAGATTTATATTTATCTTGTATTGATTCTTTCAAAATACTTTTACGTTATAGAACAAAGCAAGGAATAAAATATAACGACTCTGGAAGATTTATTGAGCTTAATAAATTAAACAAATCAGAAAAGTTAAAATTGAAGGGATGCTTTAAACCTATAAAAGACATTCAGGAGTTGTTAAATGTTAGGTACAATTTATCTCAAATGATGTAATGCTTTCGTGGTTTAAACATAAAAAGTACCCTTATTTTTGGGTTGAATATTTAAAGAAGTTTAAAACTTCTCAGCCCAATACTATTGAAAATACACGATTTGTTGTTTTTGATACAGAAACTACTGGTTTAGAAACTTCAACAGATCGAATATTATCTATAGGCGCCATCAGTATTTTTAATAATGTAATTGATGTTTCAGATAATTTTGAAGTTTATTTAAAACAAAATGAATTTAAATCTGAAACCGTTGAAATTCATGGAATATTAAAAGAAGGAAATCTGCTTAAATTGACTGAAGCAGAAGCCCTTGAGCAATTTATTAACTATCTAGGAAATGCTGTTTTAGTAGCACATCATACTGCTTTTGATATTGAAATGATAAATGCTGCTTTAAAAAGATTAAACCTGCCAAACATAAAAAATAAAAGTATTGATACTGGAATGTTGTATAAAAAATTGGATGGAAAAAAAGACACTCATTTTTCACTTGATGTTTTATGCAATGAATTTAACATTCCAAAACATGATAGACATACAGCTTCTGGAGATGCATTTATCACTGCTATCGCATTTTTAAAAATAGTATCCAAATTAAAACAAGAGCGTGGTGTTCATTATTCCGATTTATTTAGAGTTTCTAATAAAAGTGGATTGATATAAAAAAAGCCTTCATTTCTGAAGGCTTTTCACATTAAGGTTTAGTAATTTATTTAACCAATGACCCATCCATAATGGCTTTTACCACATCTGGATTTAATAACGTTGAAATATCTCCCATATTTGAAGTTTCATTTTCAGCTATTTTACGTAAAATACGTCTCATAATTTTACCTGAACGTGTTTTAGGTAAATCTGGCACAAATTGAATTTTATCTAATTTAGCAATTGGTCCAATGGTACGTGCAATTAAATCATTAATTTCATTACGTAAGAAATCTTCATTTTCAGGCCTTTCATAAACTATTACATAAGCATATAATGCGTTTCCTTTAATGTTATGTGGATATCCAACAATAGCAGATTCCACTACATTACTATGTTCATTAATAACATTTTCAATTGGTGCTGTTCCTAAATTATGACCAGATACAATAACCACATCATCTACTCTACCAATAATTCTATAATTTCCTTCTAAATCTCTGAAGGCACCATCTCCTGTAAAATATTTCCCAGGAAAAGCTGTAAAATAAGTTTCTTTATACCGCTTATGATCACCATAAATAGTTCGTGCAATGGATGGCCAAGGATATTTAATACACAATCTTCCCTCTGCTGGATTCGATCCTAATTCTTCACCTATTTCATCTACTAAACAAGGTTGTACTCCTGGCATCGGTCTAGTTGCAAAAGTTGGTTTTGTTGGTGTTACTCCTGCTAAAGGAGAAATCATAATGCTTCCTGTTTCTGTTTGCCACCAAGTATCTACAATTGGAGATTTTTGCTTTCCAATTTTTTCGTCATACCAGTGCCAAGCTTCTTCATTTATAGGTTCTCCAACAGTTCCTAAAACTTTTAGTGAACTTAAATCATTTCTTTCAGTCATTTCATTTCCTTGTGCAGCTAATGCTCTAATAGCTGTTGGTGCTGTATAAAATTGATTTACTTTATACTTTTCTACTATTTGCCAAAAACGACTATAATCCGGATACGAAGGAACACCTTCAAACATTAATGTTGTTGCTCCTGCCGCTAACGGGCCATATACGATGTATGAATGACCTGTAATCCAACCAATATCTGCAGTACAAAAATAAACATCTCCATGTTCATATTGGAATACATTTTTAAAACTATGTGCTGTTTGCACCATATAACCCGCACAAGTGTGAACCATTCCCTTAGGTTTACCAGTTGAACCCGAAGTGTATAAAATAAATAACATATCTTCCGCATCCATTACTTCGGCTGGACAATTAGCATCAACCATAGCTAATTCTTCATGCCACCAAACATCACGTCCTTCTTTCATTTTAACGTTTCCATTTACTCTATTTAATACAATGGACGCCTCAATAGTTGGACAGGTTTCTAGTGCTTCATCAACAATACTTTTAAAATCAACCGCTTTACTACCTCTAAAAACACCATCAGAAGTTAATAATATTTTACATTCAGCATCATTAATTCTTGTTGAAAGAGCAACTGCAGAAAATCCTGCAAAGACAACAGAATGTACCGCTCCAATTCTTGCACAAGCCAATACAGCAATGGCAAGTTCAGGAACCATTGGCATATAGATACAAATTCTATCTCCTTTAACTACACCCCTTCTTTTAAGTACATTTGAAAATCTACTTACTTCAGCATGCAATTCTTTGTAAGTTAAAGTCCTATTTGCTTCATTTGGATCGTTAGGTTCCCAAATTATAGCAGTAGCATCACCTCTTTTCTCTAAATGACGATCTAAACAGTTTTCAGTTATATTTAGTTTAGCGCCTTTAATCCATTCAAATTTTGGAGTATCCCAATTGTACTCAACAACTTTATCCCATTTTTTGCGCCAAGTAAATGTTTCGGCAATTTGAGCCCAATAACCTTCAGGATCATTTACACTGTGTTGATATGATTTATAATATTTTATAAATGAATCTATTCTTAAATCTTCAAGAGTTTGTTTTTCTTCTTCAGTTGCATGCTCAAATACGCCTATTTTATGAAGTTTAAATTCATGCAGAATTTCAGAAATTATTTCAGGATCATCAATAGTTGAAGGTATTGTATACGCAACACCATCGGCCATATTTCTTAATAATTTTCGAAGAATTTTTCCTGAGCGCGTTTTTGGCAATCGAGTAACAATCAATACTTTTTTTAGAGAAGCAACAGCTCCAATTTGCTTTCTAACTTCTTGAACTATTTTATATTCCAACTCAAATCCAGAAACATAATCACCTGATTTTAAAACAACCAGTGCTAAAGGAATTTGACCCTTTAATTGGTCTTCAATTCCAAAAACTGCACATTCAGCAACTGATGGATTAGAAGAAACAATTTCTTCCATTTCAGCAGTTGAAAGTCTGTGACCTGCTACATTAATAACATCATCTACTCTTCCTGTAATATAAACATAACCTTCATCGTCTTTATAACCACCATCACCTGAAAAATAATAACCTGGAAATTTTTTCAAATAACCTTCTACATAACGTTCTGTATTTCCCCAAATATTTAATAAATTCCCTGGGGGCAAAGGCAATTTAACTGCAACAAAACCTTCTTCATTTGTAACTACTTCTTGTCCGTCATTGTTTAAAATTTGAATATCATAACCACTAACTCCTTTTCCTGCAGAACCAGGTTTTACTGGAAGTGCTTCAACTCCCATCATATTTGATATCATTGGCCAACCAGATTCAGTTTGCCACCAATGATCAATAACTGGGATATTCAATTTTTCTTCTAACCATTTTAGAGTAGAAACATCACAACGTTCACCTGCTAGAAATTGATATTTTAAGCAACTTAAATCGTAATCTTTCATTAAATCACCATTTGGATCTTCTTTTTTAATAGCTCTAATAGCAGTTGGCGCTGTGAACATTACTTTCACATTATTCTCACTAATAATTCTCCAAAAGGTACTTGCATCAGGAGTTTTTATAGGTTTTCCTTCAAAAATAATGGTGGTATTTCTATTTAAAAGTGGTCCATAAACAATAAAACTATGTCCAACTACCCAACCAACATCTGATGCTGCCCAAAAAGTATCACCTTCTTCCACTCCATAAATATTTTTCATAGAATATTTTAAAGCTGTAGCGTAACCACCTGTATCACGTAAAATACCTTTTGGTTTTCCTGTGGTACCTGAAGTATATAAAATGTACAAAGGATCGGTTGAATTCATTTCAACACAATCAGCAGGTTCTGAGTTTTTTACTAGTTTTTTATAACTAACATACCGTTCAGTTTTTGTCATTATAGCTCCTAACCTACGTTGAAAAACAATTATCTTATCTGGTTTGTGTTCTGCCAATTCCACAGCTTCATCAACCAATGGTTTGTATGCAATTAAACGATCCACTTCTACTCCAGCTGTTGCTGTAATTATAGCTTTTGGTTTACAATCATCAATTCTTATTGCCAATTCGTGAGGTGCAAAACCTCCAAAAACTACTGAATGAATGGCTCCAATTCGTGCACAAGCTAGCATACTAAATGCTGCGTGCGGAATCATTGGCATATAAATAATTATAGTATCTCCTTTTTTAACTCCTAAATCACGAAGTCCACCAGCCAATCTTTCTACTTCACTTTTTACTTCATTAAATGTAAAGTTTACTTTTCGTTGTGTTACTGGTGAATCATAAATTATAGCAGTTTGTTCTCCATATCCATCTTCCACATGTTTATCTACCGCTAAATAACAAATATTTAATTTTCCATCAGCAAACCAACGGTCAAATCCATTTTCATCTTTAGATAAGATAGTTGATGGTTTTTTATACCATTTTAAGTTTTTTGCTTGTTCTTCCCAAAATTGTTCTGGGTTCTCAATACTGTTGCCATAATGTTTTTGATAACTCATACCCTTATTTTTTTACTTTGTTAAACAATCCAAACCAAGCCGGATTTAAAAATTTTATTTTTATTAGCGCCCACAGTATAAATAAGGTTAAAAACCCCATGAAAAGTGAGTTTATAATGTTGCTTTTAAAAATTGACTCTATATAAATTCTTCCCACTAATGTAATTATCACATAAATAGTAATAACTATATCAGATGTTTTACTTTCTAATCTTAATTTCATTTTCTCCATTCCAATCTTATTTTAATAATTCTTTCACTTCACTTACTAGTTTTTTTGTTGAAAACGGTTTTGAAATATACTTATCAGCACCTAATTGTAAGCCTAATTCTATATCTGAAATTTTATTTTTAGCGGAAAGAAAAATAACTTTAATATCATTTAATTTTGTACTTTCTTTTAAAAATTTCAACACTTGATAACCATCTACATTAGGCATCATAATATCTAATAAAATAATATCTGGTACATTTAAATCTGCAATTTCAATTGCTTCAGCTCCATCTCTGGCAATAAATACTTCAAAATTTTCTTTAGTAAAAATATATTCTAAAGACATCACTATATTAGGTTCATCATCTACTATTAGTATCTTTTTCATATTAATTTGTATTTAAAGGTAACGTAAAAGTTATTCTAGCTCCTTGAGGTTTTATATTTTCAGCCCAAATTATACCTTTATGGCTTTCAATAATTTGTTTACTAATTGCTAATCCTAAACCGCTACCAACAGGTTTTAAAATAGTCTGGTTTTTAGCTTGGTAAAATTTATTGAATATGGAAACCAATTCATCTTGTGCTATTCCTTTCCCATTATCTTCAACTGAAATTTCCATTCTATGTTGTTTTATATTTGTATTTATTGAAACTATACCTTTTTCAAAATCTGAAAATTTAACTGAATTTGATAATAAATTAATTAGTACTTGTTGAATTCTATCTTCATCATAGATAACTTTAACCTCATCTATTTTGTTTAAGTTTATATGAATTTTTTTATGAATTGCTAATTGACTAACAGCATTAATAGATTTTTTAATTGTGTTTTTAACCGAATTGCTATTTAAATCTAATTTTTCTTTGCCTGTTGCTAATTTTTCTATATCTAAAATATTATTAATCAGCCTGCTAACTCGCTTACTTTCACTTAAAATACTTGTTAAAAATCTTTTTTTGGTTTCATACTCAATGGTATCATCCTCTAATAATATTTCAGAAAGTGCTCTTATTGAAGTAATTGGGGTTTTAAGTTCATGAGCAACCGTATCCAAAAATTCATCTTTTTGCTTATCTCGCTCTTGTAATTCTTTATTAGATTCTTTTGCTTTTTGTGTTTCATCTAAAATATTTAGAACTTCCATTAAACTTATTTCTTCTTCTTTTACTACCGAAGAAATTAAAATTCTTGCAGAAGCACTTCCAATACTTCCTGTTAATAATTTTTCAGAAAAATTCACCAATCTGGCATCTGCAATTTTTATTTTATGATCAATATTATATTTCATATAAAATAAATTTAATGCTCTTTGGGTTCTTTGTTCTCCTAAAAATCGAGTTAAAACATTTCGTATATTGCTAACATAAGCTTCGCCTTTCCAAACATAAGCATCTTCATGCATGGATGCATATTTATCAGAATCAACAAACATTTCCGCAAAATTTCGCTCCCTATAACTTCCAATTTTATTCACTGATACTAACACATACACCATAAAATTGAAAAGTAAACTCCAGAAAAAAGCATGTGGTACAGGTTCAAAGATTTGCAATCCAAATAACTCATAAGGTTTTAAAAAATTAAATCCAAACATACCTTCATTTACAAAAGAACTTGAGATTGATTGAGAATCAATTGTAAACGGTATTACTAAGGTGTACACTGTGACTAAAAACCCAATAATTATTCCATATTTTGCCCCCTTTGAAGAGCCTCTTCTCCAAAATAATCCTCCAAAAAATGAAGGAGCTAATTGTGCTATAATTACAAATGAGATTAAGCCAATTGAAACTAGTGTTCTATCTAAAGTGAAATTCTTATAGAATAAATATGCTACAATTATTAACGTGAATATAGCAACTCTCCTAATTTTTTTTATAGATCCTGAATTCTGTTCAGATTCTCCTTTACTATATTTTCTTAAAAACCCATAAGGAATTATTAAGTTATTACTAAGCATAGTGGACAAGGCTAAACTTGAAATTACAACCATTGAAATGGCCGCTGAAAACCCTCCTAAAAATACTAATAATGCTAAAAACTCATGATTGTTTTTTAATGGCAACATTAGGGTGAACAAATCTGCGTCAACTCCTTGATTTTGAAAAATAATATTACCTCCCCAAGCAATAAAAATTACAAAAATATTAAACAATAATAAATACAATGGAAATAACCAAATAACCGTTTTTAAATACTTTTCTCGCTGATTTTCAACTACTGTAACCTGAAATTGCCTTGGTAATAACATAATTGCAAACATAGAAAGCATACTAAGAAAAAACCAGTTAAATCCACCTTCTAAACCATCAATAGTTTGCTGAATTTCAAAGTTTGGTAATACAGAAGCTTTATCATAAATATCTGAAGGTCCTTTAAATAAATAGAATGTCACATATACTCCAATTATCAAAAAGAAAACTAGCTTAATTACTGATTCTAAAGCAATTGCTGTAATAATTCCTTTATGTCTTTCAGAAGCATCTGTATTTTGCGTTCCAAAAAAGGCTGCAAAGATTGCTAAAAGTATAGCTATATAAAAAGTAGTATCACTAATAATAGAGTTCCCATTAATAGTATGATTTGTTATCACGTTAAAAGTTTCAGAAATAGCTTTTAATTGTAATGAAATATAAGGTACAATTGCTAACACACAAATAATTGTTACTAAAGCTCCTAAAAAACGATCGTTACCATAACGCAACGAGATAAAATCAGCAATTGAAGAGATTTTATTTCCTTTAGAAATTCTAATTATTTTTTTCATTAACACTATCCACACAGGGATAATAATAACAGGACCTAAATAAATGGTTAAAAATTTTAACCCTGAAGTTGCTGCCAAACCAACACTTCCGTAATACGTCCAAGCAGTACAATATACCGCTAATGAAAGTGTATAAACGTATGGGTTATTTACCCATATGCTTTTTGAATTTTTTTCTGCCCAATAGGCAACATAAAAAATAACAGATAAGTAAACTACTATTATTGAAATCACTAAAAAACTACTCATAATACTTTTTTAGAATAATATATGAAACAATAATACTTACTATCCAAACAAAAAATATATAAAAATAAAGTATTGGAAACCCAATAATAGTTCTGCTACTATTAAAAAGCAATAGTAGTGGTATATTAAAAAAACATAGAAGTAGTACAGAGAGTACTATTAATTTTTGTTGATGTCTTTTTTTCACAGGTTTTAAATTAGTTTTAAATATAATAAAAACAGCACTATAAATTATAGTGCTGTTTTACAATTAACTATTTACTAATGAGAACCAGCTTCTCCAGCTCCCGACGGTATCCTAATATGTTCAACTATATCTTGAACCTCTTTTGGTGGTTCAGGAGTTAATCTAGAAACTACCAATGAAACAACAAAGTTTACTAACATTGCTACAGTTCCAAATCCTTCAGGTGATATTCCAAACCACCAATTTTCTGCAGTATCAACAGTTGGATCTCCTATCCAATGTAACTTATATTTTGCCATATAAAAGAACATTAATGACAGTCCAATTATCATTCCTGATATTGCTCCTTCTTTATTCATTCGCTTATCAAAAATTCCTAACAATATTGCTGGAAAAAATGATGCGGCTGCTAAACCAAAGGCTAAGGCAACCACGGCGGCGACAAATCCCGGCGGATTGATACCAAAATAACCTGCAACAGCAACTGCTACAGCTGCACTTATACGAGCTGCCATTAACTCACCTTTTTCAGAAATTTTAGGATTCACTATTTTCTTAATTAAATCATGAGATATTGATGATGCTATTACCAATAATAAACCTGCTGCTGTAGATAAAGCTGCTGCTAAACCACCGGCACCAACTAAAGCTATTACCCAGTTAGGCAATTGTGCTATTTCAGGATTTGCCAATACCATAATATCTCTATCAATAGTTAATTCATTAGTTGCTTTATCTGCAACATATTGTACAACTCCATCCGCATTTTTATCATCAAACTTTAACAATCCTGTTTTTTCCCAATTCCCAAACCATTCTGGTAGTTCTGAATATTCAGCATTACTTACTGTTTCAATTAGTTTAATTCTTGCGAAAACTGCTACTGCTGGAACAGTTGTATATAAAATTGCAATAAATAACAATGCCCAACCTGCAGAAATACGTGCATCTTTCACCCTTGGAACTGTAAAAAATCTTACAATAACATGAGGTAAACCTGCAGTACCAACCATTAAAGCTGTTGTAATTGCAAATACATCAATCATAGATTTACTACCTGATGTATACTCATGAAACCCGAGTTGCTGTGATAATCCATCCAATTTATCTAATAAATATACGCCATCTTCACCTGAACCACCAAATCCTAACTGAGGAATTGGGTTACCTGTCATTTGAAATGAGATAAAAATTGCAGGCACCATAAATGCAAATATCAATACACAATATTGTGCTACTTGTGTATACGTAATCCCTTTCATTCCTCCTAAAACGGCATAAAACAATACGATAACCATACCAATATAAACACCCGTATCAATATCAACTTCAAGGTAACGAGAAAATACAATTCCTACTCCTCTCATTTGTCCTGCTACATATGTAAATGAAACTATCAATGCTGCAATTACTGCAACAATACGTGCTGTGTTAGAATAGTACCTATCTCCAATAAAATCAGGCACCGTAAATTTTCCGAATTTTCTTAAATAAGGTGCTAACAGAAGTGCTAATAAAACATAACCTCCAGTCCACCCCATAAGGTAAACCGAACCATCATACCCTGTGAATGATACAATCCCAGCTAATGAGATAAATGATGCTGCTGACATCCAGTCTGCTGCAGTAGCCATACCATTCAAAATTGGTGGAACTCCACCACCTGCTACATAAAATTCTTTTGATGATCCTGCTCTTGCCCAAATTGCAATTCCTATATAAAGTGCAAATGAAAGTCCAACAAGTATCCATGTCCATGCTAATATTCCCATGTTTTTTAATTTTTATAAGTTAATTATTCGTCAACGCCATATTTTTTATCCAACTTATTCATCAATCTTACATAGACGAATATTAAGATAACAAATACATACATTGATCCTTGTTGTGCAAACCAAAAACCAAGTTTAAACCCTCCAAATTTGATAGTGTTTAACTGATCTACTAATAAAATTCCAAACACATAGGAAACTAAAAACCATACACTTAGCAAAATAGCTAAGTAACCTAGGTTTTCTTTCCAATATGCTTTCATATCTGTTTTTGACATAATAGTTAAGTATTAAAAGTTATATATTGCTGTAGTTAATAATCTAAAATTATTTACTGAATCTAGCCCTGTTGATGTAATATCTCCATTAACATCTATAGATCCATATTGTGCATTCGTTAATTCTGCTTCAACACCTATTTTTAATTTTCCTGATTTCCACCCAATTCTTGGTGAAACTCTATAAGCACTTTCAACAGTACCTAAAAATCCATTTACATAGGTTATTGGCTCTCCAAAACCGCTATTTTTTGAATATCCTCCAAATAATCCCCATTCCATAGTTTCTGAAAAATCTGCACTTAATTCAGTCCAAGTTGAAAATGTATCATTATTAACATAATCACCATTTGAAGCTTGTCCAAAACCACCAATTTGAAGAACATCAGTCATATTTTGACCATAAGTTGCTTCTGCTTTCCAAGTAGCTTTTCCTAATTTTGTTCTGAAATAACCGATAAAAGCGGTACTTGTTAAATTATCTTCACCAAGAGCTGGTCTCGACGATTTTAAATTTACTCCAAATCCTCCTAAAGTTTTACTTGCTGATCCCAATTGAAGTTGGGCATGTAATTGAGGCATTCCAGATTTGCTTACACTAGCTCCTCTAGTTTGAAAATCTCTTTCTGTAAATAAAACACCAATAAACTTAACATTTCCTTTGGTGGTAATTCTTAATTGTGGATTTCTAGAAAATGGTTGAAAAGGAACACCTGTATTAAATGAATAAGTTCCTGGAAAAACATCTGTTACAAACATAGGATGCCAATATTGTCCCATTAAAATTTCAACTTTATCATTCGACAATTTCACAAATGCATGTCTCAATCTTAATTCCCCTATTGAGCCATCTGAATTTCCGAAAAAAGCGGCTTCAATAGCTCCTGAAGTTTTCATTCCAAAAAAATCTGGTCCTGAAATAGAAGCTTTTAAACGGGATTGAATTGCTAAAATATTGAAGTTTGATTGATCATTTAAATCTTCTCCATTAACAATATTCTCTGCTGAAGGTAAAATATTAAAATGG
>NZ_JBFFOE010000059.1:0-15646 GCF_041562875.1 Lutibacter sp.
AAACAACAACACTAAAAAGGTTATCAGTCTAAAAAAAGTAATTTTTTTCATAATTATTTATTCATTAAATTAAACACCACAGGTCATATTTAAATTCTGTTATTCAATATAAAACCAAAAAAACAAATTACATTTGCTAGTCTAGGCTAAATAAAACTTCAATATTATTTGTAATTGTTTTTACCAAACATTTTGTATCTGATAAAAGTGTGGGGTTAAAAATATTTTTGGACATCTGTGGGGAACATTTATCTCAATTATTAAGCAAATATACTACAGAAAACCTTTAAACGCTTAATTCTTAGCGTTTTTATTCGTACAAATCAACAAATGGAAACAGATTACTTATAAATGGTTTATTATTACTTATAATACAATCATTTTAAATATGATAAATATCAATAAATATGATTTATAAAATTTAAGCTATTGATTTTCAGAACTTAAATACATAAGTAATATCATTATCCCAAGATTTAAACATAAAATAAGTGAATTATTTAATAATAGAGATAGATAAAAATTCTATTTTTGCATTTCAATTTTACTACTTTACTATGAATACGTATGATGTAGCCGTTATAGGCTCAGGACCAGGAGGATATGTTGCCGCAATACGTTGCGCACAATTAGGGTTAAAAACTGCTATTATTGAAAAATACAATACGCTAGGTGGCACTTGCCTTAATGTAGGTTGTATTCCTTCAAAAGCATTGTTAGATTCATCTCATCATTTTTATGATGCAACTAAAAACTTTGCTACTCACGGAATTGAAGTTTCAGGATTGGAAGTGAATTTCAAACAAATGATTGCTCGTAAAAATGAAGTTGTTTCACAAACTTCTGGCGGTATTAATTATTTAATGGATAAAAACAAAATTGACGTCTTTAATGGTTTTGGAAGTTTTATTGATGCTACTCATATTACTATTACTAAAACTGATGGAACTACTGAACAAATTGAAGCTTCAAAAACAATTATTGCAACAGGTTCAAAACCTTCAACGTTACCTTTTATTGAAATAGATAAAAAAAGAATTATTACTTCAACTGAAGCATTAAGTTTAACAGAAATTCCAAAACATTTAATTGTAATTGGTGGTGGAGTTATTGGTTTAGAATTGGGTTCAGTTTATAAAAGATTGGGTGCTGAAGTTTCAGTTATTGAATACATGCCAACTATTACTCCAGGTATGGATAGCATGCTTTCAAAAGAACTTCAAAAAGTATTAAAAAAACAAGGAATTAAGTTTTATACAAGTCATAAAGTAACTTCAGCTGTAAATAAAGGCAACGAAGTTATTGTTACTGCAGAAGATAAAAAAGGAAATCTAGTAGAATTTAAAGGTGATTATACCTTAATTTCTGTGGGAAGAAAACCTTTTACAGAAGGATTAGGATTAGAAACTATTGGTATTAAAGTTACAGAAAGAGGGCAAATAGAAACGAATGATCATTTACAAACAAATGTTTCAAATATTTACGCCATTGGTGATGTTGTAAAAGGTGCAATGTTAGCACACAAAGCAGAAGAAGAAGGAACTATGGTTGCTGAAATAATTGCAGGTCAAAAACCACATATTAATTACAATTTAATTCCAGGAGTTATTTACACTTGGCCTGAAGTTGCTTGTGTTGGTAAAACTGAAGAACAGTTAAAAGAGGAAGGTGTAAATTACAAAACTGGTATTTTTGCGATGCGTGCCTTAGGTAGAGCAAGAGCAAGTATGGATATTGACGGACAAATAAAAGTATTAGCTGATGCTAAAACCGATGAAATTTTAGGAGTTCATATGATTGGCGCCAGAGCTGCTGATATGATTGCCGAAGCTGTGATTGCTATGGAATTTAGAGCTTCATCTGAAGATATTGCACGTTCATCACACGCACATCCAACCTATACTGAAGCTTTTAAAGAAGCTTGTTTGGCTGTTAATGACAGAGCAATTCATAGCTAAAAACTTAAATCAGGTTATTATACAATAAAAAGTCCTTTCTATTTGAAGGGACTTTTCTATTTTTGCACTAATGCAAAGAACTAGTCATAAAATTCAAGTTAGTAATATTTCTGAATTTAAAACACAGCTTTTACAATGGGCACAGCAATTTAAAACTGCTGTTTGGCTAGATAGCAATAATTATCAGCAAAAATATTCAAATTTTGATGCGGTACTTGCTGTTGATGCATTTTCTAAAATTGAAACCAATTACACCAATGCTTTTCAACAATTAAAAGACTACCAATCAACTAATAACGATTATCTTTTTGGCTATTTGGGTTATGATTTAAAGAATGATGTTGAAAAATTAACATCTTCAAATTTTGATAATTTGCATTTTGCTGATTTATTCTTTTTTCAACCTAAAAAAATATTCTTCATAAACCAAAATACTGTTGAAATAAAATATCTTACTGAATTTAAAAGTGAAATTGAAACTGATTTAAAAGAAATAAAATCAGTCAAAAGTCAAAAGTCAAAAAAAGAAGCGCCCATTAAAATAAAACTTCGCATTCATAAAGATGCGTATTATCAAAAATTAGATTCAATATTAAACCACATTCACCGAGGCGATATTTACGAAGCTAACTTTTGTCAGGAATTTTATAGCGAAAATTCAACTATAAATCCTATTGAAACTTATCAGAATTTAAATACTATTTCTAAACCTCCTTTCGCTACTTTTTTAAAACTAAATGATAAATTCTTACTATCAGCTTCACCCGAACGTTATTTAAAAAAAGACGGAGATTCTGTAATTTGTCAACCAATAAAAGGAACAGAAAAAAGAGCAAGTTCTAAAAAAGAAGATTTAAAACTAATTGCTGAATTAGAACAAAACCCAAAAGAACGTGCCGAGAATATTATGATTGTAGATTTGGTTAGGAATGATTTATCACGTTTTGCAATTAAAGGAACGGTAAAAGTTAATGAATTGTGTAAAGTGTATACTTTTGAACAAGTGCATCAATTAATTTCAACCGTTTCATGTAAAGTAAAAAAAGATACACATCCTGTTGATATTCTAAAAAATACATTTCCGATGGGAAGTATGACGGGTGCTCCAAAAATTTCAGCAATGAAAATTATAGAAGAATTAGAAGAAACCAAACGTGGTTTATATTCTGGCGCTGTTGGTTATTTTACACCTAAAGGAGATTTTGATTTTAATGTAATTATACGAAGTATTTTGTACAATGCTTCAAAAAAATATGTTTCATATTCAGTTGGTGGCGCAATTACAGCACAATCAATTCCTGAAAAAGAATATGAAGAATGCTTGCTAAAAGCAAAAGCAATGAAATATGTTTTATTAAACACCAATTAGTTATATTTACCGCAAGTATGAAAGCAGCTTTAAAAGAACATATTCATAAAAACTTATCGTTTTTAAATGATAAAAAATTATTGATAGCTATTTCTGGAGGAATAGATAGCGTAGTTTTAACTCAACTTTTTTATAAATTAAACTTTTCAATCTCATTAGCGCATTGTAACTTTTCTTTACGTGGAAAAGAAAGCAATAAAGATGAACAATTTGTAAAAGATTTAGGTCACAAACTGCAAATTCCAACATTTACAATAAAGTTTGAAACAGATAAATATGCTACTGAAAAAGGAATTTCAACCCAAATGGCAGCTCGTGATTTACGTTATCATTGGTTTGATGAAATTTGTAAAGAAAACAAAATAGATTACATTATAACTGCACATCAAAAAGATGATGTGATTGAAACTTTTTTAATCAATTTAACACGCGGAACAGGTTTAGATGGTTTAACAGGAATTCCTGAAATTAATGGAAATATTGTTCGGCCAATGCTACCTTTTACAAGAAATAACATTTTAGTATATGCAACTAAAAAGAAATTTGAGTGGCGTGAAGATAGCAGCAATTCATCTATAAAATATGTTCGAAATAAAATTCGTATTAAAGTGGTTCCTGTTTTAAAAGAGTTAAACCCTAGCTTATTAGACACTTTTCAAAACACGTTGGAGAACTTAAAAGGAAGTCAGCAAATTATTAAAGACCGCATTGAAAACATAAAACAAAAAGTAATAAGTATTCACAATAACGAATTTCATTTTAATGTTTCAGAATTAAAAAAACTAAGCAATCCTAAAATTTATTTATTTGAACTTTTAAATGAATATGGATTTACAGAATGGGATGATATTACCAATTTATTAGACGCACAAAGTGGAAAACAAGTTTTTAGTAAAACACACCGTTTACTTAAAAATAGAGGAGCTTTAATTTTATCCGATTTAAATGCTGAAATAGCAAAAAATTCTACTTTTCAAATTTCAGAAAACACCTTAGAAATTAAAGAGCCAATTCCATTAAAATTTGAAACTATCACAATTCCCTTTGATACAAAAAACAATCAAAATAAAGTTTTAGAAGCATTAATTTTTGACGATAACAATACTATTTCAATAGATTTTAATAAAATTAAGTTTCCTTTAATTATTAGAAAATGGCAAAAAGGTGATTATTTTTATCCCATTGGTTTAAATGGAAAAAAGAAATTAAGCAAGTATTTTAAAGACGAAAAATTATCACTTCTTGAAAAAGAAAACAGTTGGCTTTTATGTTCAGAAAATGAAATTGTTTGGGTGATTGGAAAACGATTAGACGATCGATTTAAAGTGACTAAATATTCCTCTAAAATTCTAAAAATTCAAAAATAATCGTCAATTATATTATATCATTCTCAAAAACGATTTCGCAAAATTAGCGTTGTAATAAAATTATTTTACTGAAGATTTTGTAAATTTAGAACTTATAATTAAAAATATGCACAAACAACCAAAACTCACAAGGTTTAACGAAAATGTACTGTCTAAATACCAAATTTACAATAGTATTTTCATGACACTTCCGTTTGATACTATTACCAAAACTGGTGTTTTATTGCCTTTGTTTCATGACATTTGTAAAGAAGGATTCTCAAACCGACAAAATCCTTCTGAAATAGTAGAAAATTTTTTCAAAACTTATCAAAAAAACCCTTCTGAAAAAGAAAAAATAAATTTACTGTTTAAATTTATTCAATATATAGAGCGCCAAGTAGTTTTATTTGATGCCATTGAAGATGCTGCATTTCCAATTGTAAATAATATGGATGGTATTGGTACTTTACGAAATAGTAAAGAAATTGCAGATCAAGAAAACAAAAAAGAAGCCTTAAAAAAGCATTTAGAAGATTTTAAAATTCGTGTAGTTTTAACAGCACATCCAACACAATTTTACCCTGGAACGGTTTTAGGAATTATTACAGATTTAACAGAAGCAATACAAAATAACGACCTGCTTTTAATTAATCAGCTACTCGCACAATTAGGTAAAACTCAATTTTTTAAACACGAAAAACCAACCCCTTATGATGAAGCTGTAAGCTTAATTTGGTATTTGGAAAACGTATTTTACCACTCCATTTCTCAAGTTTTCAACTACATACAAAGCAATATTTTTGACAATCAAAAAATTAATAACGACATTATTAATTTAGGATTTTGGCCAGGTGGAGACAGAGATGGAAATCCGTTTGTAACTACTGAAATTACTTTAAATGTTGCTAAACGATTAAAACAAACTATTCTTAGAAATTATTATAGAGATATTAGAAGATTAAAAAGAAAATTAACCTTTAATGGTATTGAGCAATTAATTTCAGAAATAGAAAATATGCTGTTTGAAAACAGTGTAAACCCTCCCGTAAATACACTCATTACTTTAGAAGAATTTAAAGAAAAACTAGAACAAATTAAGGGTGTATTAATTTCAAAACATCAATCTCTATATCTTGAAGATATTGATGATATTATTAATAAAGTACACTTATTTGGCTACCATTTTGCTACGTTAGATATTCGGCAAGATAGTAGAATTCATCAAAATGTTTTTGCAGAAATTGTTACTACATTACAAAAAAAAGGAAGCAACTTATTCCCTGAAAATTATGCAGAACTCTCAGAAAATGAACAACTTAAAATTCTTTCCGAAGTTTCAGACAATATAGACATTTCTATTTTTAAGGATGAGATGGTTACAAAAACCTTAGGCTCTATAAAAGCTATAGAAACCATTCAACAAAACAATGGAGAACGTGGAGCAAACAGATATATCATAAGCAACAATCAAACTGCTATAAATGTGATGGAAACTTTTGCTATGTTTAATTTATGTGGTTTTGAGCACAACATAACTGCCGATATCATTCCTCTTTTTGAAACGGTTGATGATTTAACAAATGCACCAGACATTATGGAAAAATTATACACCAATTCAGCATATCTGAAACATTTAAAAAGTAGAAATAATAAGCAAACTGTAATGCTTGGTTTTTCTGACGGAACTAAAGATGGTGGTTATTTAATGGCCAACTGGTCTATATTTAAAGCAAAAGAATTTTTAACTGAAATTTCAAGAAAACACGGTATTAAAGTCATCTTTTTTGATGGTCGCGGTGGTCCACCAGCACGTGGTGGTGGAAAAACACATCAATTTTATGCTTCATTAGGTCCAACAATTGAAGATGAAGAAATACAATTAACAGTTCAGGGGCAAACGATTAGCTCAAATTTTGGAACCTTAGATTCTTCACAATTTAATATTGAACAATTATTAAGCGCCGGTATTTCAAATGAATTGTTTAGCAATGCTAACCATATAATGACTAAAAATGAAACTGAAGTCATGAATGATTTAGCATTAACAAGCTATGAAGCGTATGTTAATTTTAAAAATCATCCAAAGTTTATGCCTTATTTAGAGCATATGAGCACGTTAAAATATTATGGTAAAACAAATATTGGAAGCCGCCCTTCAAAACGTTCAGAATCAAAAGAATTAAATTTTGCTGATTTAAGAGCCATCCCATTTGTAGGTTCTTGGAGTCAATTAAAACAAAATGTTCCTGGTTTTTACGGTGTTGGAACCGCCTTAAAAAAATATGAAGATGCTGGTGAATTTGAAAAATTGAAACACTTGTATCATCATTCTGATTTCTTTAAAACCTTAATTGGCAATAGTATGATGGCACTTTCAAAATCGTTTTTTGCCTTAACCGAATACATGGCAAAAGATGAAGAATTTGGTGATTTTTGGAAAATCATATACAACGAATATGAAACTTCAAAACGTTTAATTCTTAAACTGTCTGATTATGAAGAATTAATGCAAGGAAACAAAGTAGGAAAAGCTTCTATTACCATTCGTGAAAATATTGTTTTACCATTATTAACCATTCAGCAATTTGCTTTACTTAAAATTCAGGAAATTCAAAAACAAGAAAATCCTGATGCTGATTTATTAAAAGTGTATGAAAAAATGGTTACCAGATCCTTATTTGGAAATATAAATGCAAGTAGAAACTCAGCTTAATTATGAATTCAAATGAATTAAACGAAAATGAATATGCGCCTTTTTATAAAAATTATATTAAGGCTTTAGGTAATGTAAATTTGTTTGAAGTTTTAAATTCTTCATTAGAAGAAATCTTAAAAACACTTAAAAATTTACCCGAAGATAAATTATTGTTTAGATATGATAATGACAAATGGACAATTAAAGAACTGTTGCAACACATTATTGATGCTGAACGAATATTAAGTTATAGGGCACTCCGATTTTCAAGAAATGACCCTAGTGATTTACAAGGTTTTGATGAAGATTGGTATGTGGGAAATTCTAATGGTAATGAGCGTAGTTTTGAGGATATCCTAGAGGAATTTACCTATTTGAGAAAGGCCAGCATATCATTATTTAATAGTTTTACAAGTGAAATGATGCCAATGTTAGGAACCGCAAATGAAAGTATTATGTCTGTTAGAGCATTAGGTTTTATAATTGTTGGTCACCAAATGCATCATTTAAAAATTATTAAAGAAAAGTATCTTTAATAATTTTCACTTATTTTGAGGGAGAAAAAGCAATAGGAAGATTAAATTTTCGAAAAGTCAAACATATAACAAATAGCATTGTAACAACCGAAAATCTTCAATTTTTAATTGACATAAATATGAGTCCTAAACCATTAAGTACAATAAAAAAATCAATGAATAACGAACAAACCGCTATAAAAACTACCTATTTCAGCATTATTAGTAATGCCAGTTTAGCTCTAATAAAAGGATTTGCCGGATTTTTTGGGAATTCATACGCTTTGATTGCTGATGCAATTGAGTCAACAACCGATATCTTTTCTTCACTTTTGGTATTATTTGGGCTTAAATACGCAAAAAAACCAGCGGATGAAAACCATCCATATGGACATGGAAAAATTGAACCATTAATCACGTTTATGGTTGTAGCTTTTCTTGTAACTTCAGCTACAATAATTGCTCATGAAAGTATTCAAAACATTCAGACACCTCATAAAAGCCCCAAGTCTTGGACTTTAATTGTTTTAGCATGTATCATTTTATGGAAAGAAATATCATTCCGAATTGTAATTAGAAAAAGTAAAGAAACGAATAGCTCTTCTTTAAAAGCTGATGCTTGGCATCATAGGAGTGATGCAATCACTTCAGTGATGGCTTTTATTGGGATTTCAATAGCACTTATTTTTGGAAAGGGTTATGAAACAGCTGACGATTGGGCGGCTCTATTAGCTTCATTCTTTATTTTATACAATAGCTACTTAATTTTTAGACCCGCTTTAGGTGAAATTATGGATGAACAGCTTTATGATGACCTATTAATTGAAATTAGAGAAAAATCAATGCAAGTCCAAGGTATTTTAGGAACAGAAAAATGCTTTATCCGAAAAGCAGGAATGAGATATCATATTGACTTACACGCTATAGTTAATGCTAAAATTTCTGTTAAAGAAGGACATAAAGCTGCCCATAACCTTAAAGATTACTTACGTAATGAAATACCTAATTTAGGTCACGTTCTGATTCATATTGAACCGAATGAGTAAAGGCCACTTTCTACAATAGCTAAAACTTAAATAACAGACCTAAGAAAATAATACTCCCATTTAAACTAAATACAAACTGATAAACCTTCAACAAACAATTTACTAAAACTAAACAGATGCCATGTCTGTCAATGTTGCTGGTGGTTTTCTTACATTTCCTAATTCTTTTAACCTGCGGAAGTGGGAAGCGAGTGCACTAAAAACATTAGGCTTCAGGTTATAAGTGAACCCATATTCTTCAGCAGTTGTTTTAATAATAGTTGCAATGGAAGGATAATGTATATGACATATATTTTGAAAAATATGGTGCTCAATTTGAAAATCAAGTCCCCCAATATACCAACTGAATAGGCCATTCTTTCTTCCAAAATCTGAGGTGGTATTCAGTTGATGTACCAACCAATCGTTTTTAATTTGTTGGTTTTCATCAACAAGAAGCTGATTCGTACCTTCTACCACATGTGCCATTTGAAATACAGTACTCATGATCATCCCTGCTGTTACATGCAAGGCAATAAAGCCAATTAATATTTGCCAGAAAGCAAAGTCTGTAAAATATATGGGCAGGCCAATAATAACAGCAAAGTAGATAATCTTAATGGCAATAAGTTTAACCAGTTGAACTATTGGGTTAACATTTTGCTCAATGGTGATGCCTTTTCTGTTATACTCCAACAAAACTCCAATTTCACCAAACAATCTTGCAAATGTCATGAGACCATATAGTGGAAAAGCATAGAAATGCTGATAACGGTGATACTTTTTAAGTGGCCCATATTGGCATAAACGGATAATCTTTAAGTTAGAAATATCAGGGTCATAATTAAAAATATTGGTAAACGTATGATGCTTAATATTATGTTGTATTTTCCAATTAAAGATATTGCTACCTAAAAGAAACATGGTAGACGAAGCAAGATTATTTACCCATTTTTTTGAAGAATAGGCATGATGTACTCCATCATGCATGATTGACATTCCTACACCAGCTTCCCCAATACCCATAATAACAGCTAAAAGCAATGCCATCCAAGAAGATAAAGGTCTAGTGAGCAACAAGATAAAAGGCACTAAATAAATACTTAAAATAACAACCGACTTAAAGTACATGTCAAAGTTACCATAAATAGACTTATTATTCTCCTTGAAATAGGCGCGTACCCGTTTTCTAACCTCAAAGGCAAACTCTCGTTCCTTACTATTTTGCCTTACGAATTTAACACGTTCCATAATATTAGTTTAAATTATACCTATAATTTACTTAAAAACTACGATACTAGAAAATGATTTTGGTCAGTTTTAATAAAAAAGTTGTGCTATTTATAAAGGTTACATCATTCCCTTCATGAAACTAATTACCCCTTATTTCCTAAATATCCAATCACAATATAATGTTATTATAGTACACATTAATATTTTTTGTAATCCTAAATCATCTTATCTCTTGAAACCACCCTATAAATATGTATATCAGTTCCTCAGAAAAGAGTTGTTATTTAGTTGAAAAGATGATGTTAAAGATTAATTTAATTAAGTAGGAATTATAAAATAAAGAAAGGCTAACACCTCATAAAATTTATGCTTACATTTAAACTAAATATAAACCAACAAATGATTTAATACAACCTAAAAATTTCTTATTTTCCAGTCGCACAAATCTTAGAAAATTTATTATCATTCATAAGAAAACAAACTTAAAATGAACAGAAAAACTAAAGTTTATACAGTATTTTTCATAAGTATTCTTCTATTAATATGGAATATTTCTGATTTAGATTTTGACAATTTGAAGAATGGACCTTTCGCAGGAATGGTGTCAAATATTTTTCTAATTTTAGCAATGGCTGTTACTTTTAGTGATTTAAAAAATATGGAGAAAAAGAAAGATTAAAATTGAATTTGAGCAAATTTTATGAGCTGAAAGTTTAATGGATAGATTTTTTTAAAATAATCGAATTGATAAAGTAAACGAAAATTTTAGAAATAAAAATTAAACAAACTGAGAAAAATTCATAAACTTATCAAATCATTTCAGAATTAAATAACATTCCGCTGATTAAAATTGAATCACACTAAATAAAGAAACTCGTAGGCGACAATAAGATACTAAATTTAAAGAATCGAAAAAAATAATATGATAGAATTATATTTAAAGACTAATGAAGTAAAAAAACTAAATTTAATTAGTGAAATTAACTATGAAGCTAAAGACATATTTAATATTCGCATAATTGATTCTACTGAAAAAGTATTAAAAGAAATTTCTAATAAATTTGATATTGATATCTCTATTTTTAATCAAAAAGAAGATATTGAAATAAGTTCTCATTACTTAAAATCACACGACCAATTATCTTTTAACTTTTCAATACCTAATTACAATTTGAATACACTTTTTAGAGAGGAAGAAATTTTTATAATAATAAAAAAGGAGGTGGTTTTTTATTTTTTATCTTCAAATATTGATGAAGACTTTGTAAATCTCACAAAAACAAGATATGATTTTACAAGTATAAATTTTAATTCTCATTTAGAACATTTTGTATTTCAAGTAGGAATAATTTCAGATTATTATGCAGATTTGACAGAGTTCATATCTAAAAAAGTTAAGCAATTTTATGAGAATATTTTAAACTTGAAAGATTTTAGGTCAAATGACTTGGATTTAATAATGATTCTAAATTATAATAACCTCTTAATAAAAGAATCAATAAATAATTTTCAAAGAATCCTGAACTTACTTATCCAAAACAAATTTGAAGAAAAAACAATAACAAATAAAATAAAATTAGAACTTGACGATATTGCAGTAATTTCAGACCATATTCAATTTAATTTTGACAGGCTTGACGATTTGAAAGAAAATATAAATAGTAAAATTGAATTAGAACAAAATAGTATATTTAGAACATTAACAATTATAACTGTTTGTATCTCTTTACCTACACTTATTGCTGGAATATATGGGATGAATTTTAAAAATATTCCAGAATTAGAATGGAGATTTGGGTATCCAACAGCCATTGGGCTGATGATAATAAGTTTCATTATTGCAGTAGCTTATTTTAAAATGAAAAAATGGATTAAATAAATCTACAGAGAAATACTGTTGCCAACACTGCTATAATTTATGCTTACATATTGGACTAATATAAACATTTAACAAACGACTTGTTACAACATAAAAATATACGATTTTCCAGTTGCACAAATCTTATAAAAACTCATCATTTAATTAAACCAATTTTAAAAAGTAAAAATAGGATTATAGCAATTTAGTGCTTTCCAAATGAAAATGGTAGACATTCAAAAATGATGAATGATGTAATTATGGAATCAATTTTCGGGAAATAAATTTTCATTTAACATAAGTCAAATGTGGTCAAAGAAAGCGAAACAAGGAAAAAATTATATTTTAACATTAAGAGAAACTGACAATAGAAATATAAAAATACTAAATTTAAACATCGAAAAAATACAGTTTTAAACTCGCAACTTTTCTAGTCTAACTATTAGCCAACATTTACAACAAACAATTAAATTATAAAACATGAATTCGAATTCCTGGAAAACTTTTATTAATGATTCTAATGAGTTAATTAAACCTGCTGCAGCAAAACAACTAGTTTCAAATAAAGATATCGATGAAATAAAATTATTACTAATAAACGTTTTAATAGGGTTTTTGGCTAAAGAAGACATACATGTTGGTCTAAAAACCTATATCAATAATCAGCTTCGAAATGATTTTATTGAAAAAATGGTGGCCAATCCCCCAAAGTTAGAGTATTCCCTCGAAAATTGGTCTCAACAGATTTTTGGTGACCAAAAGTTTGGTATGATTCTTATAGGTTTGGAGCAATATAGTAATTCCTTTGCCGAAAAAGTTGCCGCTATCGTTCGTCCCTTGTTAGAGATTGCCGGATTGCCGCTTGATGGTTTGTCTTTTCTTTTTTTTATGGGAAACTATGGTTTCACACCTTTTGGCATTCATAAAGAGGCTACTGGAGAGGATGGAATCCTATTTCATTTGGGACCAGAGAATAAACAGTTCTATACCTGGGACAATCCAAAATACAACACCATCGAGCATAATTCAGAAGTTTTTCACAATGTATCTGAAATGCTCACAGAAGGTAAAGCATATGAATTAGAACCTGGTGATGCCATGTTTATTCCGCATTATGTTTATCATATTGGCAATACCCCAAAATTTTCCTTAAGTTTTGTTTTGGATTATATCAATCCTCCGAAAGATCGATTTGAAAACGAGCTCATAAAAGAAACTGCAGAAGAAGAACTGTTAAATCATATTGATTATGAGAAACCACTAAAATTGGATGCAACTCAGTCTGCCTTGAATGATTTGATTGATTTGCAGTCCATTCATAAAAAAATGAAAATTACATTAACTAGAAAAATACTACGTTTAAAAAGTAATGGTGGTATTCGAAGGAAATCAAATAGAACAAGAACCACAATACCTTCAATGGGAATATTTTCGATTAAAGGTAAAAAAATATTTCCAATCTATTTGGATGTACAAGATTCAAAAAAAACCTTAATCTTCGCAAGAGGTCATCGTATAGTTAAAAAAAATCATCCCATGCTGTCACAATTGATTGATCGGTTAAATACGGGTGAATCCATCACGCTTGACATTATAAGACAATTAATGGAGCCGATATGGGATTTAGTAGAAGTTTTTAGTTTTATACAGGAACTATTGAGCATAGAAGCAATCATATTAGATAGTATTAAAAACGAAAACGTTGGCTAACAAATAATACACAACCAAAATTCACTAATTTTACTAGAGCCAAGTGCTTTTAAAAGTTCACTTTTGGCTGACACTAAATGATTAATGTTCATCTAATAATATTCAATTATCCTTTCAATAATTCCTAAAGGTTTATTACCTTGAAAAATTATTGTTTTTGTCCAATTATTATTTTTATCGTATTCATACCTAATTTTATCCTCATTCTTCTGGTTTCCCATAGAAGTACTTTTTATTTTTTCAATAATATTTCCTTTATTATTATATATATAAACGGTTTTAATTTTCACTCCTCCGTAAAAAACTGGTGAATTTATTTTTCCTTCAATTAAATTTCCATTTTTATCATATTTATTATATTCTTCGCTAACTAGAATACCATCTGAATCTCTACTAATTTTTTCTATCATATTATTATTAATATCATATTTCAAGATTGATTTATCACTTAATTTTTTATTTTTAAAAAACTGTTCTTCAATTTTATTTCCCTGATTATCATATTTATAAATTCGTTTTGTACTATAACCTTTATCATCACTCCCTGAATAATTGTAAAGATTCTCTTCAGTCATATTTCCTTTATCATCATAAACGTAAGTATATATATTCTTAAAATCACCATGTGTATAACACTGTTCAATCATATTTCCATTATCATCATATCTATAAGTGAATCTATTAGTGATTTTACTGTCTATACCGCCAGAAAAGTAATCCCCTTCTTCAATTAAATTTCCTTTATTATCATACTTATAGATATGTTTTTTACTTAATTTCCATTCAGCAGTATCTTTATAGAAATATTGGCTCTCTTCAGTTTTATTTCCGTTATCATCATATTTGTATGAGTATTTATCTATACGACCATCCAATTCGTATTTATATGAACTTTTTTCGATTTTGTTTCCTTTTGTATCGAAAAGAAAATATTGACTTGACTCATAATCTATAATAATTTTTCCTTTGTGTATCTCCCCATTTTTTTTAATAACTTCATATGTATTTAGTTTTATGGATTTCACCTTTCCATTTAAGTTCATTTCTTCAATATCATTTTTGGGAGGTGTTTGAGAAAGTGAAAAATTTACAAATAAGAGGGCAGAAAATATTGTAAAAAGTAATTGAATTTTATTTACCGTTTTCATGACCGTACGTTTTAAAGGTCCAATACTAAAATTACAAAATAAAACCGAAATTAAATCAATCTGATTTTCAAAAAATTAGAATCAACAACTAATCTTTATTAATTTCAAAAGAAAAAAATTAAGCACCTCGAGCTGAAAAAAAAATTCTATTTAAAATTTTGATAACAAATCTTGTTCCAAAACATGTTCATTTTGTACTCAAAGATAATCAATTCGTTTAAAGAAGGGTGAATAAAAACACCCATTTAAATCAATCTAAACAAGTGTTTTGCTCACTTTTTTGTTTAGTCGATAAAGCAGAGAAAAGTTCTAGCAGTATAATCCAAGTATTATAAAATTTTAATAGCTCAAATTTGATGGAATAAAAAAAACCATCAACTAATTATAATTAATGGGTTTTGCTTTGTAGAGCTAACAGAAAATAGTTCGAACAGTTTCGTTGAAATTTTGAAGGAATTTTCAATATTTAATTGAGTGAAATAAAAAACCTTCAGCCCTAAACAGTTTGAAGGTTCTACTGGTAGCGCTAACAGAAAATAGTTCTAACAGTTTAATAGAAAATTTGAAGGAATTTGAAATGTTCAATCTGTAAAATAAAAAAACCTCCAACTGTTTAAGTTGAAAGTTCTACTGGTAGCTAAGACTAGACATAAATCAGTAACCTTCGGGTTATGAGTTCAAAGTTGACCAAATTTTCAACCATTTTACTGGGCTCCCGTGCTGTTGATTTTTAAAATCGTATGCAAAAACGTATGCAGTTTTAGCTTTTGATTATACTTAATTATT